>NZ_JBHUWW010000001.1:0-195910 GCF_042669755.1 Kitasatospora sp. NPDC057223
CTCCCGGCCACCCGCGCTGCCGCGCACCGCGGTCAGGCCGCGGTGCGTTCGCCGACGGGTCGGCGGCGCAGGCCCTTCTGCCGGAGGGCCGGCGGCAGGTAGGCCTGGTCGAGCGTGCCGATGTCGGTGCCGGGCGCGACGATGCCGTCGATCCGGTCGAGGACGTCGTCGTCGAGGGTCGTGCCGGCGCCCGCGAGGAGGTCGTCGAGGTGGCTCATCGTGCGCGGCCCGGCGATCGCGCTGGTCACGCCCGGATGCGCGATCGTGAACGCCATGGCGAGGTGGGTCAGCGGCAGACCCGTCTCCTCGGCGAGCGAGACGAACTGCTCGACGGCGTCCAGGCGGCGCTCGTCGGTGAGGTGCTTGAAGAGGCCGGCCCGGCGGAGCTCGTTCGGCCGGCCCCTGCGGACCCGCCCCGTGAGCAGCCCCTGCCCGAGCGGGCCCCACACCAGGGTGCCCATCCCGTGGCGCTGGGCGACCGGCAGCACCTCGCGTTCGACGCCGCGGTCGAGCAGTGAGTACGGCGGCTGCTCGGTGTGGAACCGTGCCAGCCCGCGCCGCTCGCTGACCCACTGGGCCTCGACGATGTCGGAGGCCGGCATCGTGGACGTCCCGATCGCGCGGACCTTCCCGCTGTGGATCAGGTCGGAGAGGGCGGACAGCGTCTCCTCGACGTCGGTGTCCGGGTCCGGCCGCTGGATCTGGTAGAGGTCGATGTGGTCGGTCCGCAGGCGGCGCAGCGAGTTCTCGACCGCGGTCACGATCCAGCGCCGCGAGGCGCCCTGCTGGTTGGGGTCGTCGCCCGTCGGGCGGCTCACCTTGGTCGCCAGGACGACCTTGTCCCGCCGGCCCTTGAGCGCCCTGCCGACGACCTCCTCGGAGTCGCCGTAGGAGTCGGCGGTGTCGATGAGGTTGATTCCCGCGTCCAGCGCCCGGTGGATGATCCGGGCCGAGTCGTCGGGGTCGGGGTTGCCGATGGACGTCGCGAACATCAGGGTGCCGAGCGCGTAGGGGCTGACCTTGATACCGGTCCGGCCGAGAGTGCGGTAGCGCATGAGAAGCGTGCCTTTCCTCGCAGGAGATCCGGGTCGCCGGTCCACCGGGCCGCCGGTCCGGCCTCCAGCGTGCGGCGGTGCGGGCAGCGGCGGGAGAGACGTCCCTGTCCGGGGACGGGCGGTCCCTGGCTCCGGCCGGCGTTCCGGGACATGGTGGAGGAATGGACCGAACCGAGCTGGCCGACTTCCTGCGTCGCCGCCGCACCCGACTCGACCCCGCGGACGTGGGCCTGCCGCGGGGCACCCGGCGCCGCACCCCGGGGCTGCGCCGCGAGGAGGTGGCGCAGCTGGCGGGCATGTCCACCGACCACTACACGCGGCTGGAGCAGGCCAGGGGCTCGCGCCCGTCCCGGCAGATGCTCGGCGCCGTCGCCCGCGCGCTGCGGCTGACCGGCGACGAACGGGACCACCTGTTCCATCTGGCCGGCGAGGAGCCCCCGCGCGACCGGGCGGCCACCGACCACGTGCGCCCCGGCCTGCTCCTCGTGCTCGACCGGCTGACGGACGCTCCCGCCCAGGTGGTGAGCGACCGGGGCGACATCCTGGCGCAGAACGCGATGGCCAGGGCCCTGCACGGCGACGCCTCGGCCCGCCCGTGGGCGGAGCGCAACATCGTCTGGCGCTGGTTCACGGACCTGTCCGCCCGGGAGCTCTTCCCGGCCGGGGACCGTGACCGGGCCGCCCGCGCGGCGGTGGCGGATCTGCGCGCCACCCTCGGCCGCCGCCCGGGCGACGTGCGGACGGCGGAGCTCGTCCGCCGCCTGCTGGCCCGGAGCGAGGAGTTCTCGGCCCTGTGGGAGGACCACGACGTCGCCGTGCGCCGGGTCGACGTCAAGCGCTTCGCGCATCCGGTGGTCGGCCTGCTGGAGCTGGACTGCGAGGTACTGCTGAGCCCGGAGCAGGACCAGCGGCTGATCGTCCACACCGCCCGCCCGGGCAGCGAATCCCACGAGCGGCTCCAGCTGCTGCGGGTGGTCGGCCTCCAGGACCTGACCCGCAGCTGATCCCCGGCCCGCGTGCGGCTCCCCCGCCCGGTACCCGATCGGATGCGTGAACCGGCCGCCGCGCGCAGCATGAGGGTATGGGCGGGCGCACACCCGCGCCGCCCTCGGCAACCGCGCCCACCCGACGCGGGCCGGCCCGGTCCGGGCCGGGACAGGAGAGCAGAGCCATGGACCTCGCTGCCGACTACCCGCTGCTGAACGTCTTCTGGACGATCTTCTGGTTCATGCTGTGGATCCTCTGGTTCATGCTGCTGTTCCGGATCCTCATCGACCTCTTCCACGACGACTCGGTGCACGGCTGGGCCAAGGCCGGCTGGGCCGTCTTCCTCGTCCTGCTGCCGTTCCTCGGCGTCTTCGTCTACCTCATCGCCCGCGGACGCGGCATGGGCGAGCGCGAACTGAGCAGGACGCAGAAGAGCGAGGAACGCTTCCGCGCGTACGTGCGCGAGAGCGCGGCCTCCTCCGGGGAGGGCGCCACCGCCGACCAACTGGCGAAACTCAGCGAACTACGCACCGCCGGCCACATCACGGACGAGGAGTTCGCCAAGGCGAAGGCCAAACTCCTGAACTCCTGAACTCCTGACCTGACGGAGTCACCCATGAGCGCCCACCCGGCGACCGCCCCTGGCCGGCAGCGCGGACGGGCCGAAGGCGGCAGCCCCGATGACTGACACGTCCCCGGCCGCTCCTTCGCCCGCCGCCCTGCGGCGGATCATCGCCCCGCTCGCCCTCGCCCAGTTCATCTGCAGCTTCGCCGGCTCGAACATGAACGTGATGATCAACGACATCAGCGAGGACCTCGACACCACCGTCCAGGGCGTGCAGGTCGCGATCACGATCTTCCTGCTGGTGATGGCCGCCCTGATGATCCCCGGCGGCAAGCTGACCGACCGCTACGGCCGCAAACGCTGCCTGCTGGCAGGGCTGGCCGTGTACGGCGCCGGCGCGTTGCTGAGCGCGGCCGCGCCGGGCCTGGGCGTTCTCATCCTCGGAAACTCGATCCTCGAGGGCGTCGGGACCGCCCTGCTCATCCCGCCCGTCTACATCCTCACCACGCTGCTCTTCACGGAGACGACCTCACGCGCCCGCGCGTTCGGGACGATCATGGCGCTCGGCGGCATCGGCGCGGCGGCCGGCCCGCTGATCGGCGGGCTCATCACCTCGGTGCTCAGCTGGCGGGCCGCGTTCGTGTTCCAGGCACTGGTGATCGTCGTGATCATCGTCCTCAGCCGCCGGATCGAGGATCCCCTGCCGCCGGATCCGACCCGCCCGTTCGACACCGTCGGCACCGTCCTGTCCGCCGTCGGGCTCGTCCTCGTCGTCACCGGCATCCTGGCCGCCGACGACAACGGCTGGCTGATGCTCGCCCTGCTCCTCCTCGGCGCGCTCCTCCTGGCGGGGTTCTTCCGCTGGGTCCGCGGCCGGGAGCGGGCGGGCAGGGAGCCGCTGCTGTCCACCAGCCTGTTCCGCAGCCGCGTCTCCAACCTCGGGCTCGTCACCCAGAACACCCAGTGGCTGCTCCTGATGGGCGTGTCCTTCACGGTGGCCTCCTACCTGCAGGTCGTCCGCGGTTACGACGCGATCCAGACCGGGGTGATCTTCACGGCGGCCACCCTCGGAATCCTCCTCACCTCCCTCGCCGCCGAACGCCTCGCCGAGCGGTACGCCCAGCGCACCCTGATCCTGACGGGATTCGCCGTCACGATCACCGGCATCGTCGTCCTGATCCTCATCGTCGGCGGCTCCCCCAGCCCCTGGGCCTTCGCCCCCGGACTGCTGCTGATCGGCCTCGGCCTCGGCCTGATGCTCACCCCCTCGGTCAACATCGTCCAGTCGAGCTTCGCGGAGGAGCGCCAGGGCGAGATCTCCGGCCTGTCCCGCAGCGTGTCGAACCTCGGCTCCTCCCTCGGCACGGCGGTCGCCGGCACCATCCTGGTCGCCGGCCTCACCAGCCACGCCTACGCCGCCGCGATGATCACCCTGGCAGCCGTCGGACTCATCGGCCTCGCCGCCGCCGCCCTCCTGCCGCACACCCCGGCGCCCGCGGCGCCCTCCCCCGCCGGCCGTCCGGAGGCGGGCGGCTGACGGCCCGCCACGGCCGGCCGGCGACATCGCAACTGCGGGGCATCTGAGTACGCGTACTCATGCGTTCGTGTGCGAGGCAGGCGAGGGTGGCAGCAGGCCACGGAGACGAAGCCCGGACACCAGGTGTGGTGACCGCAGCGGATCCGTGCCGCCTGCCACGTGTACCGACGTACGTCGTGACCGCCTCGGAAAGGGAACGCCTTGCGCACCACCGGACCTCGACCGTCCCGCCGCACCGCACTCGCTCTCGGCGCCGGCGCCGCACTCTCCGCCGCCCTGCCCCTCGGCGGGACGGCGCACGCCCTGTCCGGCGGCGGGATCACCGCGCGGCTCAGGGAGCTGGAGCAGCAGCACTCCGCCCGTCTGGGGGTGTTCGCCCGCAACCTGCGCACCGGCAGGTCGGTCGCGTACCGCGCGGACGAGAGCTTCCCCCTGTGCTCGCTCTTCAAGACGATCGCCGCCGCGGCGGTGCTGCGCGACCTCGACCACGACGGCGAGTTCCTGGCGAAGCGCATCCACTACACCGCGGAGGACGTGGCGAGGTCGGGCTTCTCCCCCCGTACCGGTACGGCCGAGAACCTCGAAGCCGGCATGACCGTCGCCGAGTTGTGCGACGCGGCCATCCGCTACAGCGACAACACGGCGGGCAACCTGCTGCTCCGGCAGCTGGGCGGACCGGAGGCCGTCACCCGCTTCTGCCGCTCGATCGGGGACGACCGGACCAGGCTCGACCGCTGGGAGCCGGAACTCAACTCGGCGGAGCCGTGGCGGGTGACCGACACCACCACCCCCCGCGCCGTCGGCCGGACCTACGCCCGGCTCACGCTCGGAGACGCACTCGCACCGCAGGACCGCGAACGGCTCGCCGGCTGGCTGCTCGCCAACACGACCAGCGGCGAGAGGTTCCGCGCCGGCCTCCCCGCCGACTGGATCCTCGCCGACAAGACGGGCGGCGGGAGGTACGGGAGCAACAACGACGCGGGCATCGCCTGGTCGCCCGACGGCACGCCGGTGCTGCTGGCCGTCCTGACCACCCGGCGGGAGGAGGACGCCCCGGCCGACCACCCGCTGGTGGCCGGTGCCGCCGCCCTGCTGGCGGCGGAACTCGGCGGTAATCCGGCCTAGTTGGCGCTCGCAGCCATGCGCCGAGCCCTGCGGTGGGCGCCCCGCAGGGCTCAGCAGGCGGCGTCGCCGACGGCTTCGGTGCAGTCGGCGTAGTCGGCGTCCCGGAAGTCGGCGTGGTGGCCGTGTCCGTTCAGGTCCCACACCCACAGGCCGGCGAAGGCGCCGGTGAAGCCGAGGGCGCGGATCCGGTCGCCGTCGTACTCCTCGGCGTGCTCGTCCGACAGGACGGTGGCGTCGAGCGGCGGCCCGAACGGCCGCCAGCCGGCGCCGGTGTCGATGCGGAAGCGCAGGCTCGCGCCGTCCAGGTCCAGCCCGAGGCGGGTGATGGCGCCGACCGGCACCCGGCCGCCCGCGTCGAGGGTGGTGCGGCCCCGGTCGCAGCCCGCCAGCCCTGCGACCGGGGTGCCGTCCTCGTCCGAAGTGACGTGCAGGAAGTACCAGTTGCGGGAGTTGTAGTAGGCGGTGAGGCCGGCCAGGTGCTGGAAGCCGCCGGGCCGGTACTCCATCGTCGTCTCGAAGGAGCAGCGGGCGGCGGTCAGACGGCGGGCCACCAGGCTCGGGCCGACCAGGCTCTGGGGTGAGCGTCCGCCTCGGATGCGCAGGTGGGAGGGGCGTTCGGTGAGGCTGCACCAGTCGGGCGTGGCGGGGCGGCGCAGGGTGGACCAGTGCGGGCCGAGCCGCGCTGCGGTGAAGTCGTCCGCAGGGTCGGGCACCTGAGCGGCCGGCAGGCCGGGTGCGGGGAGCTGCGGCCGGGGCGTCCCGTCCCCGGCCCGGGGCCAGTCGTCGGCGGTCCAGGTGACGGCAGCGAGGGCGGTCTCGCGGCCCAGGACGCAGGGGCCGTGGGTGCCGATCGGGCGGGAGGCGAGGTAGGCGAGGTACCACCGGCCGTCGGCGGTCCGGGCGAGACTGCCGTGTCCGGCCTTCTGCAACGGCAGTTCGGGGCGGTCGCGGGCGGTGAGCAGCGGGCCGGCGGGGTCGCGGTCGTACGGGCCGGTGAGGTTGCGGGAGCGGGAGACGGTGACCTGGTGGTCGTAGCCGGTGCCGCCGTCGGCGGTGAGCAGGTAGTACCAGGGGCCGCGGCGGTAGAGGTTGGGGCCCTCGATCCAGCCGCCCTCCCGGCCGAGCGTGATCGGTACGGGCTCGCCGACCAGGCGCCGGGTGGTGCGGTCGTAGCGGGTGGCCTCCAGGCCGGCCGAACCGCCGTACCCGGGGCGCCAGTCGTGCACCAGGTTCAGCAGCCAGCTGTCGGGCCCGTCGTGGAACAGCGAGGCGTCGAAGCCGCGCGAGTGCAGCGGCACCGGCTCGGACCACGGCCCCTCGATCGACGGTGCGGTCACCAGGTGGTTGGCGCAGTCGGTGAACCCGCCGGCGTACGTGGACACGTTGGAGTACACCAGGTGGAACAGGCCGTCCGCGTGGCTCAGGTTCGGCGCCCACACGCCGCCCGAGTCCGGGCAGCCGGTCAGGTCGAGCAGGGCGGTGCGGTCGAGGGCGCCGCCCAACGGCCGCCAGTGCACGAGGTCCTGCGAGGTGTGCAGCCGGACGCCGGGGTACCACTCGAAGGTCGAGGTGGCCAGGTAGAAGTCCTGGCCGACGCGCAGCAGCGACGGGTCCGGATGCGATCCCGGCAGGACGGGGTTGCGGATCACCGCAGGACACCTCACTCGCGGACTGCTCCGCACGGCTCCGAGGACATTGACGCCGAAGCTAGCGTCGAACGCATTCGCGATCAACCGGTTCCGGTCGATCAACGTCCCCGGGGCCCGGTCCTACTGGTCGCCGTACTCGTCGCGGAGGTTCTCCAGGACGCCCTCCCAGAGGCTCGATTCCTCCGGGCCCTGTCCCAGCAGCTCCAGCCTGCCGGTGAGTTCGTCCAGCAGGGCGTCGGCGTCGGTGTCACCGTCCTCGTCGGTGAGCCGGTGCCCGCAGCGGGCGATCAGGGCGAGCGCGCCGATCAGCTCGGGCAGCGAGTCGGCGGCGTGGCCGCCGTACCCGGCGGCGTGGTCCCAGCCGTCCGGGTCGTAGATCTCGACCGTTCCGCTGTCACCGCGAACCATCAGGTGCAGCAGCTGGACCATGCCGACGCAGTAGGACCAGCAGGCCGGTTCGGAGTCGTCGTCGGGGTAGCGGTTGCCGAACAGCTCGTCCGGGTCCTCCTCCCACATGCCCTTGGCCTTCAGGCCGGCCGAGTCGTAGCCCATGAAGTCGAGCCGGACCGCCGGGACTCCCACGGTGGTCAGGAAGGCCCGGGTACCGGCGTCCTCCAGCCGGACGGGCAGCTCGGCCTCCGCGGGGCGCCACAGACTGCCCGGCCCGAAGCAGGACTCCAGCCATTCGACGGTGGGCCTCTTGGCGACGGCCAGCAGCTCGGACTCGTTCAACGGCCTTCTCCCCATCAGGCGGCAACTTCGGGCGGCAACTTCGGGCGACATCGGCACCATCCAACCGGGTGGCACCGACAGGCCCCGCCCCGGGGGCGGCGGTCCCCCGGCCTCAGTGCCCGAGGGCCGCCTTCGCCGCGACGATCACCAGCCCGAGGACGAGGTTGACCGCGCCCTCGACGGCCGCCTCGGTGCGGGAGGCGCCGGCGTACAGGGCTCCGAGGCAGGCCCAGCCGACCTGCTGCGTCACCGCGACCGCCAGGGCCAGCCAGG
Source organism: Kitasatospora sp. NPDC057223 (assembly GCF_042669755.1). Taxonomy (NCBI): domain Bacteria; kingdom Bacillati; phylum Actinomycetota; class Actinomycetes; order Kitasatosporales; family Streptomycetaceae; genus Kitasatospora; species Kitasatospora sp. NPDC057223. The sequence continues at coordinate 7,924 of NZ_JBHUWW010000001.1, forward strand.
CCGCGCCGCTCAGCCCCAGTCCCAGGAGGGGGCTGACCGCCACGGCCGCCGCGGGCAGCACGGCCGCCTCGACGATGCCCCACTCGTGCCGCCCGACCCGTCGGATCTCGGCCCAGTCGGGCCGCCCGCCGACCTGGCGTTCGCCGGCGAGGCTCGCGTAGACGTGGGCGGCCCAGAAGACCAGGCCCGTCACCAGGAGCAGCACCACGACCTGGAGCCGGGGGAAGTCGCCGACCGCGCCGGCCGTGGCGATGACCGAGGCGGCGAGGAGCGACCCGTAGACGGCCCCCGCGAAGTCCGTCCGCGATGCGCGCCGGCCGGTCCGGTCAGGCCTGCGTGGCCAGGGAAAGAAACGGTTCACCAACTCAACCTAATCGAACCCGCCCACCCTCGGCCGCACCACGCGCGGGCGGGTCCGCACCGGACGGCCGGGTCGTGCACCGGCCCTGCGGACCTCGCGGCAGCCCCCGGTCGGTGTCACGATGGACGCCAGAGCTTCACCGCGATCGGAGGCGGTCATGGGCCGCGACTACCACTTCCACCGTGAACACGCCGGCTGCTCCGTGACCGTCGCCGTCCACCTGGGCGGAGCCCGGGGGGTCGAACTCCTGGTGGACGGCAAGGAGGTCGCGGCCGAGCGGGTCCACGGCCACCACCCGGAGGTGCGGTCACTGGCCACCACGCTGCCGACCGACCCGCCACGTCCCATCGAGGTGCGGGTGACCCTGCCCGGCCCCGTCCGCGGGGAGCCGAGCAGCGTCCTGGTCGAGGACGGGGCGGGGCAGGACGGAACGGGGCAGGGCGGGACGGAGCTCCCGATGCCCGAGAAGGAGGTGCCCCACCGGGCGCGGCCGACGGAGGCCTCCTGGTACTCCTGAGCCGCCGGGTGAGGCCGGGGCGCGCAGGGCGGTTCAGGCGGGCGCCGCACTCGGTGGCGCCGCAGGGGCCGGAGTCGGGGCAGGGGCGAGGCGGAACGAGAGCGCGTAGGAGACCACGACCGCGACGATCACGAGCGGCATGACGGTGAGGCTCTCCGTGCCCAGGAGCAGAGTGGCCAGCAGCACCGCGGTCATCGGCAGTTTCAGCATCGCCACGCACATCGCCCCGACGCCCATCGCGAACCCGGAGGTCACGTCCAGTCCGGGGAGGTGGGCGAGGGCGAGCCCGCCCGCCGCTCCCACGAACATCGACGGGAAGACCGGTCCGCCGCGGAATGCGCTGAGCGAGAGGCTGTAGGCGAGCGCCTTGCAGACCACCAGCACGACCAGGGTGCCCGCCGTGTAACCGGCCTGACCGGCCAGGAGCGGCCCGAGTGCGCTCTGCCCCGAGTACAGCACCTCCGACGCCTCCCGGCCCGTCCCCTCGGCGAAGACCAGCGCGAGGACTCCCACGAGCACGCCCGCCAGGACGGTGAGCAGCGTCCGCCGCCGCTCGACCCGGGCCTGGAGGAACAGGGCCGAACGGTGGATCCCCGCCCCGAGGAAGGCCGAGGCCACCCCGATGACGAGGGCCCAGCCGAACCCCGCGAGGTCGGGGCGGTCGGCGTGCGGCACCTGCGGCAGGACCAGCGAGTAGGTGCCCAGACCGGTCCAGGACCCGAGGCCGGTGAAGATCAGCGCGCCGACGCCGGCCGCGAGGAGGCCCGGCACCAGCACGACACCCATCATGGCGCCGCCGAGACCGGCCGCCTCCATCAGCAGGAACGCGCCGAGCAGGGGCGATCCGAGCAGCGTGCTGACGGCCGCGAAACTCCCCGCGGCCCCCAGTACGGCGCTCGCCCGCGGCGCCACGTCCCGTTTCACCGCCCGGACGGCGAACACCGCCAGCCCCCCGCCGAGCGCGATGAGCGGGGCCTCCGGTCCGATCACCGCGCCCGCCGCGAGCGAGGCCACCGCCGCGAGCGCGATGCCGGGCAGTTCCACCGCCGTCGGCGCTCCCTTGGTGGACAGCCCCTCGGCCGGCTTGTGCCCGCCTCCTCCCGGCAGGCGGCTGACGGCCAGCGCCACCAGCAGCCCGGCCAGGGCGAGCAGCGGGACCGGCCACCACGACGGCGTCCCGTCGAAGCCCAGCCCCTTGGGGAGGTCGGTGTAGGTCAGCGACTGCAGTTCGGACACGAGGGCGAGGAAGCCGAACGCCAGCGCGGAGATCGGGACGCCGAGCAGCGCCGCCATCACCAGCAGCATCGCGTACTTGCGGGTCCGGATCAGTGCGAGGGGATCCGGCGGTGGTTCGGCGGCGGGCGGTCCGACAGCCGGGGTCGGCATGCTCATCGTCTCCTCAGCACCGGACGGCGGCCTGGAACGCGTCGGTCGGCAGGCCTCGGATCCGTCGTACCACGGCCCGGCGGCCTGCCCCGCGCTCGCGGCCGGCGACCGCCCGGCGATTCACCGAACGTCATTCCGACGGCTCAGTTCCCGCCCGGGGACGGCCGTTGCGGCCGGTCGGCGGGTGCGCGCCGGGCGGCGACCCGGCGCCAGATCTCCCGCTGCCAGCGGAGCGTGCAGGTGCCCACCACGATCAGCACGACGATGTTGACGAGCAGTTGGACGAGCGAACCCCGGGCCTCGCTCCAACTGGAGAAGGCGACGGACACCGCGATGTCGGCCGCCGCCGGGATGGTCGTGACCGAGATGAACACGCCCAGCAGCGCACTCGTCCTCGCCTCGGTGAGCGAGATGATGCCGACGATGCCGGCCAGCCCCGCCACGGCGAACGAGAAGAAGCCGGGAGTGTCGATCAGCTGGGAGACCGGCCGCACGCCCACGCTGAAGGCCTTCGATTCGAAGCCGAACCCGCGGATCAGCAGACTGAAGAGGAAGGTGGCGACGACGGCCAGGGTGAAGCCCAGCAGCAGTGCCCGCAGCCCCTGGCGGACCCGCCGGCCGTCCCGGCGGTCGATGCCCAGCGCGATGCTGACGACGGCTCCGTACTCGGGGCCGACGACCATGGCCGCGACGATCAGGATCTGCGAGTTCGTGACGATCCCGACCGCGCCGATCAGGCCGGCGATGACCAGGTAGAGGTAGAAACTCGGCGCGTACGTCCCCTCGGCCCGGATCCGTGCCTCGACCTGGTCCCAGACGGGTGCGTGGGCGCGTGCCCCGAGCTGCCGGGTGCCGGCCTCCGCGGCCCCGCCGGCGAACGCCACGTCCACCGGCTCGATGACGACGGAACCCCGGCTGTCCAGGTGCAGCGCGCGCAGGGCGCGCAGGACGTCGTTCGCCGCGCCGGTCAGCACGTCGCAGGCGACGGCGTCCCCGTCCGGGTTGCGCGCCGCACCGGGCTGCACGATCAGGTTGAGGACCGAGGGGTCGCCCGCGAGGCGGCCGACGACCCGTGCGGTGAGGTCCGGCGGGCTCACCGCACGGACATGGATCATGTCCAACCCCGGACCTCCACAGGCGTCGGCCTCCCGGCCGGGTGCCCGGCCCCTGCAAGATCCTCCACCCCGTCCCGCCGTTCGCGGACCCGCCGCGCGGGCGGCCCCGGATTCGGGCCGCGACACCGGCCGGGGGAGCGGGCCGGTCACCGCGACGGGCGCGTCCGCCGGTCCTGGCCGATAGTGAGATCACGGGATCACTCTGACCTTGGGGACGCTCATGGACCGCTACCCGCCCATCGCCGAGCACGGCCTCATAGGCGACCTGCAGACCGCCGCGCTGGTGACCTCGCGCGGCGTCGTCGACTGGTTCGCCGCTCCCCGCTTCGACTCCCCCAGCATCTTCGCGGCCCTGCTCGACCACGACCGCGGCGGCTACTTCCGGCTCGCGGACGTCAATCCGCAGGCCACCTGCAAACAGCTGTACTACCCGGACAGTGCCGTCCTGGTCACCCGCTTCATGTCGCCCGACGGGGTGGGCGAGGTGATCGACTGGATGCCGCCGAACACCAGCCGGACCCCGACCGACCGGCACAGCCTGATCCGGACGGTGCGGTGCGTGCGCGGCACCGTGCGCTTCGACATGGAGTGCCGCCCGCGGTTCGACTACGGCCGGGCCTCCCACCAACTCGACCTGCGTCCCGAGGCGTCCGTCTTCCGGGCGCCGGGGGTCTGCGCGTACCTCCAGAGCACCTTCCCGGTGGAGCGGGACGGCGACGACGTGCGCGGCTCCGTCACGCTGAACATCGGTGACGCCGCGGCGGTCCTGCTGACCGTCTGCGACGCCGACGGCGAGATGCCGCCGCCGCCCACCGTCGACGGGATCACCGAACAGCTCTGGGACGCGGCCGACTTCTGGCAGAGGTGGGTGCGCGGCTCCAACTACCGCGGCCGCTGGCCCAACATGGTCAACCGCTCCGCCATCACGCTCAAACTGCTCACCTACGCCCCCACCGGCGCACCGGTGGCCGCGGCCACCATGGGCCTGCCCGAACAGGTCGGCGGCGAGCGCAACTGGGACTACCGCTACACCTGGGTCCGCGACGGCTCGCTCTCCGTCCGCGCCCTGCTGGACCTCGGCTTCGTCGAGGAGGCGACGGCCTTCACGCACTGGCTGGGCGACCGCCTGCGCGAGACCGCGGGCAAGGGCGGCGAACCGCTCCAGATCATGTACCGGGTCGACGGCGAACCGCTGCTGACCGAGGAGATCCTCGGCCATCTGGAGGGGTACCGCGGCTCCGCGCCCGTGCGGCTCGGCAACGCGGCCGCCGACCAGTTGCAGCTGGACATCTACGGCGAGGCGCTCTACGCCCTCTCCGAGGGACACGAGATCGCCGGCCAGGCCGGCTACCGCGGCTGGAAGATCCTGTCCGAGAGCCTGGACTGGCTCGCCGACTCCTGGGACCGCCCCGACGAGGGCATCTGGGAGACCCGCGGCGGGCGCAAGGACTTCACCTACAGCCGGGTGATGTGCTGGGCCGCCTTCGACCGCGGCCTGCGCCTCGCCGACGTCTTCCGCCGGCCGGCCGACACCGAGCGCTGGACGAAGGCCCGCGACTCCATCCTGCTGCAGGTCATGGAGCGCGGCTGGAGCGAGGAGCAGCAGGCGTACGTCCAGCACTACGGCGGCGACGCCGTCCTGGACGCCTCGCTGCTGCTGATGCCCCGGGTCGGCTTCGTCGCTCCCCGGGACCCGTCCTGGCTGTCCACCCTGGACGCGATGGACCGCACCCTGGTGTCCGACAGCCTCGTCTACCGCTACGACCCGGCCGCCTCCCCCGACGGCCTGCGCGGCTCCGAGGGCACGTTCAGCCTCTGCACCTTCCTCTACGTCGACGCCCTGGCCCGGGCCGGGCGCCTGCGGCCGGCCCGCTACACCTTCGAGAAGATGCACACCTACGCCAACCACGTCGGCCTCTTCGCCGAGGAGGTGGGGCCCAGCGGCGAGCAGCTCGGCAACTTCCCGCAGGCGTTCACCCACCTGTCGCTCATCACGGCGGCCTGCACGCTGGACGAGGCCCTCGACCGGCGACGGGACTGACCGGGCCCCGCAGCGGCGACGCGACTCACCGGGCCCGGGAGCGCTGTCCGGCCGGAGCCCGGGGACTACGGCGCGGGCCGGGCCGGAGGGGTCAGGAGGACGGCGGTGTCGCCGCCGTCCGGCGTCGGCGCGGCGGTCTCGGTGACGGCGACGAGCCGGCCGTCGGCGCGCACCAGGAAGAGCAGGTCGTGTCCGGCCGGGATGCCCGCGTCGACCTGGCGGGTGACGATCCGGGCTCCGGCCGCGTACCGGCCGGCCAGTCCGGGCCGGTTGAGGCCCGGGGCGAACAGCACCGCGCCCCCGGTGTAGGGGGCGACCACGCCGTGGCTGCGGGTGGGCGGCCCCAGCCGGCGGACGGACCCCTCCACCGTCTCCTCCAGCGTCATGCAGGCGAGAGCGTTGAAGTCGTCCTCGGCGGTGAGCAGGAGGACCTCGGTGATGCCCTCCAGTTCGGCGCCGGCACCGGTGGCGGCGGCGAGCAGTTCGCCGGGGGCCAGTTCGAGGCCCGCGTCCGTGATGCTCCGGCGCTGCTGGTCGAGTCCTGCCCACATCAGCACGTCCAGGCCCGCCGACCGCAGGGCCACGCCCAGCTCCACCGCCCAGGGATCGCCCCCGACCAGCAGCGGCCGCGACCGGGCCGAACGGCGGACACCGAGCCACCGCACGACCGGGAGCGCCGTCAGGCCGTAGACCATGACGGTGGCGACGATCACGACGAACGTGGCCGGCAGGATCTTCTCCGCCCCGCCGACACCGGCCTGCACGAGGGCGACGGAGAAGGTGGAGGCGGTGGCCGCGGCGACGATGCCGCGCGGCGCCATCCATCCGATGAACCGCCTCTCCGGGGACGGCACGTCGGTGCCGGCGGTGGAGAGCAGCGCCACCAACGGTCTGACCACCAGCACGAGGGCGGCGGCGAGGCCGAGCGCGGGAAGCACCACGTGGCGCAGCGACTGCGGCGTGACGGTGGCCGAGATCGAGACGAACAGCAGGCCGATGGTCAGCGAGACGAGCGTCTCGAAGAAGACCCGGCGGGCCGGGATGTCCAGCCCGGGCAGGTTGGCCAGCGCCATTCCCATCACCACGGCCGCGATCAGGCCGGTGTCGTCCCGGAGGGCGTCGCAGACCGCCGCCACCGAGACCACCGCGGCGAGCTGCACCGTCGTGCCGAGCACCTCACCGAGGGGCAGGTGGCGCAGCAGCAGCCAGAGCGCGGCGGCTCCGACGGCGCCGCCCGCCAGGCCGACGGCGGCACTGGCGCCGAAACTGCCCAGTTGGCTGCCCAGACCGTGCTGGTCGCCGGCGAGGACGCCGTGGAAGACGAACGCCCCGAGGATGCCGCCGACCGGGTCGATCAGGGTGCCCTCCCAGACGAGGATGCGTTGCAGGCGTTCGGTCGGGCGGACGAAGCCCAGCAGCGGCCCGACCACGGTCGGGCCGCTGACCACGAGGATCGCGCCCAGCATCACGGCGGAGCCCGGCGACATGCCGAGGACCGGTACGGCGAGCAGGGCCGCCGACACCCAGGTGACCAGGCCGCCGAGCCAGATCAGCCTGATCACGACCCGGCGGGTGTGTCCCTTGAGCCGGCCCAGGTCCAGCCCGAGTCCGGCGTCGTAGAGGATCACCGCGACCGCGAGCGAGACCAGCGGTGAGAACGCGGCGCCCAGCAACTGCTCGGGATCGACGTCGTCGGTCAGCGCGCCCGCGACGAAGCCGGCGGGCAGCAGCAGGAGGATCGCCGGCACCCGCAGCAGGCTCGCCACCAGTTGGGAGCCGACGGCCAGGGCGACGATCAGCGCGACGCCGACCAGCACCTGACTGGATGACATGACACCTCCTCCTCGGACGTCGCGCCCTACCCCACGAGCTCGGCGATGCTCTTGCCGACCAGCCAGAGGCCCACCAGGAGGGCGAGCGCGACGATGGTCTGCTCCTGATGGTCCTCCATCCAGGTGCGGATCCGCCCGAGGCGCTCCTGCGCGGTGACGGGCCAGAAGGTCGCGTGGATCTGCATCGCCAACAGGCTGGCGCTGGCCAGCAGGCAGAACCCTGACAGCACGAGGTACGTACTGGCCTCGGACATGTCGGCGTCCACCACGGTCGCGCAGCCGGCCGCCACCAGCCCCCACGGCTGTACCAGCACGGCCAGGCCGGAGGCGGTCCAGAGCGAGAGGTGGTTCAGCCGGGCCGTCCACGCGGGCGGCTTGTGGGGCCGCGCGGGCCGGCGTCTGCGGTGCTCGCCGTAGGCGATCAGGCCCACGCCGAGGGCGATCTTGACGGCCAGCACCGCCGTCGAAGGGGTGCTCTCGGCCTCGGGCGGCTTCCCGCCGGTCACGGCGATCACCATGGCGAGCACGAGGACCAGGCAGGCGAGCCAGGCCAGCACGAAGGCCAGCCCCTTGCGGACACCGCGGTCCGCCGACAGCAGCAGGATGAACGCCGTCACCGGCACCGGCTCCAGGGTGATCGCCAGGCCGATCAGCAGAAGGTCAAGAACCATCGGGGGTGCCCCTCTCGGTGGCCGGCCGGACGGACGGACGCGCCCGGCCGCGTGCGGGCCGGCCCGGTGCGGCCGTCACCGGGCGACGTCCTCGTCGGCCAGCGGTTCCAGTACGCCGTGGGTGTCGAGGCGGTAGAGGACGACGAGGGCCGGGCCGATGAACACGAGGGCGACGGCGGCGACGACGAGCATCCACTGGAGCGGGGCGCTCGCCCCCGCCCCCTGCTGGACGGTCAGCGAGGTGGGCACCAGGTAGGGCTTCTGGGCGACGCCCCAGGCGGCGACCAGCAGGGCCACGGCGGCCACCGAGGTGTAGCGCGCCCACCCGGCGGCGGAGCCGGCGACCAGCCAGGCCGTGACCGCCGCTGCCGCCGCGGCGAGCAGGACGAGCAGCAGCCCCGTCCCGTGGGTGAGCCCGTGGTGGACGTACGAGGCGTGCGGGTCGGTCACGGTCAGGCCGGTCACGCCGAGGATCAGCAGGGCGGCGGCGGCCGTCCGGGCGCGCAGCCGGAAGTAGCCGACCAGGTCGTCGGCCTCGAAGCGCCGGGCGTCCACCGTGAGGAACACCGCGCCGAGGAAGGCGGTGGCCGCGACGGCGAGCAGCCCGCCCAGGACCGAGGTGGTGTTGGCCCACGCGTCGGCCGACGCGGTGGTGCCGGGAGCGACCCGCCCGGAGGCCACACCGCCGACGGCGGCGCCCAGGAAGAACGGGGTGAGCAGCGAGGAGACCGCGAACACGGCGCCGTAGATGCGGCGTTCGGCCAGTCGCCGGGTGGGTTTGCGCAGCGCGAACCCGGCGCCGCGCAGGACCAGGCCGACGGCGGCCAGGGCCAGCGGCAGCCAGAGGGCGGTGAACACCGTCTGGAAGAACACCGGGAATCCGGTCCACATCAGGACGAACGCGAAGATCAGCCAGACGTTGTTGACCTCCCAGACCGGTGCCATGGCGTGGTCGATCAGCCAGCGGGGGCGTCTGCCGCGCTCGGCGCCGCCCGCCAGCAGGTCCCAGAACCCGGCGCCGTAGTCGACGCCGCCGCCGCAGGCGTACGCGGCGATCGCGAGCAGCAGGATCCAGGCGACGACGTTCGCTGTCACAGTTCGCTCCCGGGGGGCCGCCGGTTGCCGGGGGCACTCGCGGCCGGTTCCGGGCGCGGGCCGTAGGGGGTGTCCGTCTCGGGGTCCTCGGCGGGTGTGCGGGCGGATCCGGCGTCGGCGAGCCGCCAACGGGCGCGCATCTTCAGGACGACGGCGAGGAAGGCTCCGAAGACGAGGACGTAGACCGTGACGACGATCCCGAACATCGTCCACAGCGAGGCGGCGCCGGTGGGGGTCACGGCCTCGGAGACCCGCATGTTCCGGTAGACGATCCAGGGCTGGCGGCCCACCTCGGTGGTGATCCAGCCGCACTCCACGGTCAGCAGGCTGGCCGCGCCCGCCACCGCGGCGAACCGGAAGAACCAGCGGGAGCGCGGTAGTTCACGGCGGCGCAGCCAGCACCAGCCGTACCAGAGGGCGAGCAGGAGCAGCAGGCTGCCGATGGTGGCCATGATGTCGAAGGCCCAGTGCGCGATGGTCGCCTGGGTCGCGGTGGGGCGGTCGGAGGCGGGCACCGAGGCCAGCCCGGTGACCTGCGTCCCGGGGCTGAACCCGGCGAGGATGGAGTCCAGTTGGGGGATCTTGATGCCGCCCTTGACGGTGCCGTCCTCCTGCAGGCGGCCGAACAGGTACTCGGGCACATGGGTGCCGGTGTTCCAGACGAGCTCCGTCGCGGCGAACTTGACGGGCTGCTTGTGGAAGACCGACCGGGCGATGGAGTCGCCGAGCACGAACTGGACGGGGGTGAGAATCGCCGCGGCCGTGAACGGCACGGTGAAGCCGAGGCGGTGGTAGCGGTCCCGGCGGCCGCGCAGCCATCCCACGGCGTAGACGCCGGCCACCACGTAGCCGGCGGTGAGGAACATGGCGACCACGAAGTGCCAGTACTGCGGGCCGAACATGGGTGTGAAGATTGCCTGTTGGACGTTGACGTCCACCGGCCTGCCACTGTCGTCGAGGGTGAAACCCTGCGGGGTGTTCATCCACGAGTTGGCGGCGATGATGCCGAACGCGCCCAGCAGCGCCGCCAGCGGCAGCGGCACGCCGAGCCAGAAGTGCGTCCACGGCTTGAGCCTGCGCCAGCCGTAGAGGTAGATCGCGATCAGGATCGCCTCCAGGAAGAACGCCCACGCCTCCACGCCGAAGCCGAGGCCGAAGACGTCTCCCCAGCGGCCCATCATGCCCGGCCACAGCAGCCCGAACTCGAACGAGAGCACGGTGCCGGTGACGATGCCGACGGCGAACTGGACGGCCATCACGGCGGACCACCGCCGCGCCAGCAGCAGGGCGGTCGGGTCGGCCTTCCGCAGCCCGCGGTGGTGCATCACCAGGGTGACGAACGGCAGCGCCACTCCCAACGGCACCAGCAGGATGTGGGAGGCCAGCGTGAACGCCATCAACTCCCTTGCGGGGAGCAGCTGCGCGGGAGTGTTCGCCAGGAGGTGTGCTGCGGTGTTCATGCGGACCTCGGTGGCTCGTGCCGGATGACCGCTGGGTCAGCCGGTGGACCGGACGGGGAGCGGGCGGGTGGACCGGCGGCCTGCCACCACCGTGCCGTCAGCCCCCGGTGGCGAAGCCGGGGAAGAGGGTCATTCCCCCGTCGACGTAGAGCGTGGTGCCGACCACGTAGTCCATCAGGTCGGAGGCCAGGACGGTCACCGCGGCGGCGATGTCCGCCGGGTCGCCGACCCGGCCGTAGGGGATCAGCCGGAGCAGGTCGTTCTCGGCCTCGGGGGTGTCCCAGGCGGACTTGTTGATCGGGGTGCGGATCGCGCCGGGCGCGACGGCGTTCACCCGGATCCCCTTCGGGGCGAGTTCCTGTGCCAGCGTCTGCATCAGCATCAGGACGCCGCCCTTGGAGGCGGCGTAGTTCACGTGGCCCGACCACGGGATGATCTGGTGCACCGAGCTCATGCAGACGATCTTCCCGGCCGAGCGGGACACCTCCGGCACGACGCCCCGGCGGACGAACTCCTTCGCGGCCTCGCGGGCGCACAGGAACTGGCCGGTGAGGTTGACGTCCAGCACCTTCTGCCACTGGGCGACGGTCATCTCGGTGAGGGCGGCGTCCCGTTGCAGCCCCGCGTTGGCCACCATGATGTCGATCGTGCCGAACTCGCCGACCATCCGGTCGACCATCGCGACGACCTGGTCCTCCTGGGAGACGTCCGCCTCGTGGGCGTAGGCCCGCACCCCGTAGGACTTGATCTCCTCGACGACCTCCTCGGCCGCCTCCGGGCCGAAGACGTAGTTCACGACCACGTCGGCGCCCGCGCGGCCGAGGCCGATCGCGGTCGCCCTGCCGATGCCGGAGTTCGCGCCGGTCACCAGGGCCTTCTGCCCCCGGAGGATCGGCGGGACCGGCCGCCGCCCCTCGTCCACCGCTGAGGTCACTGGTCTCTCCCGTCGTTGGCCGCAAGCCGTCATCGGGGGACAACACTGGTCGGCCCGGCCCCCGGCGCGGGGAGCGGCTCGCCCGTCGGGCGCGCCTTTGTCCCCCCGACGGCTCAGCGCCGGGCCCGGCGGGCACCGGTCACCCGACCGGCCGGACCACCACGTTCTCCAGCGGACCGCCCGCGAGGAAGCGCTCCAGCTGGGTGCGGATCAGCCGCAGGCCCCGGGGCAGGAAGGCGGAGCTGTTGCCGCCGACGTGGGGGGTGATCAGGGTGTTCGGGGCCCGCCAGAGGGGGTGGCCGGCGGGCAGCGGTTCGGGGTCGGTCACGTCGAGGGCCGCGGCCAGCCGGCCGCTCCGCAGCTCGGCGAGGAGGGCGCCGGTGTCCACGACGGCGCCGCGGGCCACGTTCACCAGCAGGGCGCCGTCCTTCATCGCGGCGAGGAATCCCGCGTCGGCCAGCCCCCTGGTCGCGTCGGTGAGCGGGACGGTCAGCACCACGACGTCCGCGCGCGGCAGCAGGCCGGGGAGGTCGGCGATGGCGTGCACCGGCCCGCGGGCCGCCGTCCGGGCCGTGCGCGCCACCCGCAGGACCTCGCACTCGAAGGGCACGAGACGCTCCTCGACGGCCGCGCCGATCGACCCGTGGCCGACCACCAGCACGGTGCGGTCGGCGAGCGAGGCGTACGAGCCGCCCTCCCAGGCACCGGCGTCCTGCGCCCGGACGAACCCCGGGACCCCGCGCAGTGAGGAGAGGACGAGGGTGACCGCGAGCTCGGCGGTGCTCGCGTCGTGGACACCCCTCGCGTTGCAGAGCGCCACTCCCGCCGGCAGCGCGGGCAGCAGTTCCTCGACTCCCGCCGACAGGCTCTGGACGACCCGCAGCCGGGGCATCCGCGCCAGCAGCGGCGCAGCGGCCGTCGTGCGGGTGTAGGGGATGACGAAGAACTCCACCTCGTCGAGGACCCGCTGGGGCGGGCCTGCGTCCAGGCCGTCCCACAGTGCCACCGCCACCTCCGGGCGCAGGCCCACCTGCGCGGACGGATAGGGGAGCAGGATCCTGGCCGGGGGGCCGCCGGGCACCGCGTTCGAGAGGCTCATGGAGCGATCCCAGCAGCGATCTCCCGCAGGAGCAAACCCCGGCTCAGGGCCTGCTGGCCTCGCGGAACGATCCGGCGCACAGGGCCCAGATGATGAAGATGTTGACGGCGATCAGCGTGATGGCCCAGAACGGGTAGTAGGGCAGCCACAGGAAGTTGGCGATCAGGCTCAGACCGGCGAGGACGACGCCGAGAGCGCGCGCCCAGACGGCTCCGCCGAACAGCGCGCAGCCGGCGAGGACGAGGACGATGCCGAGGATGAGGTGGATCCAGCCCCAGCCGGTCAGGCTGAAGCTGAACGTGTAGTCGGCCGTCCGGACGAGCAGGTCGTCCTTGGCGAGGGCGGCGATGCCCTCGAAGATCGCCATGGCTCCGCCGAAGATCATCAGAACCGCCGCGAGAGCGGTCCAGCCGGACCGTAGAACATGCCGCGAGGCAGGGGCGGTGACCTGCCCGGGCTGCGGCTGGTTGACGTTGCCGGCCATGGGTCCTCCCTGGTTCGGGGAGCCACCCGGCCTTCCGAACGGCCGGCCCGCAGCTCCACTTCCAGCGTTCCACGGCGGCGTGGATACCGCGCCCCGTGCGGCGGCGGGGGCACGGCCGGGCGGGCAGGCCGGTCCGAGATGCGCCGGGGGCCGCCCGCTGATGGAATGAGGAGTGCGCCGAACCGGCCGTCCGCTCTGCCCCCGACGGCACTCGGCCCGCCCGGGACGCCCAGGAGCACCCGCGGAACGCCCCGGGCGCCGGCCGCCGGACACCCGGCCCCGGGTCGCACGGACCCGATCCCGATGAGGAGTCGATGTGAGCACCGAAGCCGCCCCACCCGACGAACTGGGACCCATCGACTACGTGGTGATCGAGTTCCCCGGAAGCCGGATGAACGGGGAAGGACTGCCCCTGCTGGTCGACCTGGTCGACCGGGGCGTCATCCGGATCCTGGATCTCCTCTTCGTCCGCAAGGAGCCGGACGGATCGGTCGTCGGCGTCGAACTCGCCGACCTGACCGGCGACGGCGCACTCGACCTCGCCGTGTTCGAAGGCATCTCCTCCGGTCTGCTCGGCCAGGACGAGATCGACGACGCGAGCGAAGTCCTGGCGCCCGGCAGCTCGGCCGGCATCCTCGTCTACGAGAACGTCTGGGCCGCCCCGTTCGCCGCCGCCGTCCGCCGGGCCGGCGGCCGGCTCGTGGCCAACGGCCGCATCCCCGTCCAGGAGCTGCTGGCAGCCCTCGAAAGCACCGAGACCCGGGCCTGACCCCTCCGGGTCGGCCCAGTAGAGGAGCACACCATGCCAGGCCTACTCCGCGGCGTCGCCCGCACCGCCGTCGTCGCCGGGACGGCGACCGCCGTCTCGAACCGGGTCTCCCGCCGTCAGGCCGGGCGCTGGGCCCAGCAGGAGGCTCCGCAGGCCGCCCCCCAGCCCGCCGTCCAGGCCGCGCCCGCACCGGCGCCGGCGGCGGCCGACGACATGAGCAGCAAGATCGCCCAGCTCAAGGACCTCGGTGAGCTCAAGGACCAGGGCGTGCTCACCGACGCCGAGTTCCAGGCGCAGAAGGCCCGGATCCTCGGTTCCTGACCAACCCCGGCGCCGGCCGGTCCGGGATCGGCACAGGGCCGTCCCCCGACGCCCTGTAACGCCCCGTAAGGAGTGCGGTGGCACCGATCGACTCCCCCGCTCCGCCGCGCGCGCGGCTGCTCGCCCGGCTGGCGCTGGCCTGCTGGCTGGGCGCGCTGGTCGCGCTGCTGGCCGTCAGCGGCCCGGCCGGCCTGCTGATCCTCGCCATCGGTCTGGCGGGGCTGGCCCTGGGAGCGGCCGGCACCTGGTGGGCCCTGTCACACCGAGGGGCCGTACGCGTGGCCGGAGCGCTGCTCGCGGTCGCCGCGCCGGTGGCCGTGGTGGTGTTCTACTCGCGGGCCGGCCTGTGGCCGGCCGCCCTCGTCGCGGTCGCACTGCTGGCCGCCGGGCTGGCCTGTGCCCGCGCCGCCCTCCGGCAGGTGCGCCGGCCCGAGGGCATGCCGGTGATCGCGGGGCCCCGCCCGCAGCACGCGGTGCTGATCATGAATCCCAGGTCCGGCGGCGGCAAGGTCGGCCGGTTCGGACTGGTCGCGAGGGCGGAGGCACTGGGCGCCCGGGTCGTGCTGCTGGACGCCCCGGGCGGAACGGACGTCACCGGCCTCGCCCGCCGCGCCGTGGCCGAGGGCGCGGACCTGCTCGGCGTCGCGGGCGGCGACGGCACGCTGGCCCGGGTCGCGCAGGTCGCGGCCGAGCACGACCTGCCCTTCCTGGTGCTCGCCGCGGGCACCCGCAACCACTTCGCCATGGACCTCGGCCTGGACCGCGCCGACCCGGCCGCCGGCCTGGCGGCGCTGACGGACGGACAGGAGATCCGCGTCGACCTGGGAACGGTGAGCGGACAGCCGTTCGTCAACACCGTCTCGTTCGGCGTCTACGCACAGATCGTGCAACGCCCCGAGTACCGCGATGCCAAGGCCGGGACGATCCTGAACTCGCTGCCGGACCTCCTGCTCGGCTACTCCGGCCACCCGCTGCACGCCCTGGCGGACGACACCCGGCTGGAATCCCAACAGGCCCTGCTGGTCAGCAACAACCCGTACGCGGCACCCGAACCGACGACCGCCAACGGCCACCGGCCCCGCCTCGACTCCGGAATGCTGGGACTCGTGGGAGTCCGGGTGGCGAACGCGGCCCAGGCGGCCGACATCGCGATCCGCGGCACGCGTGCGGAGGCCCTGCACGTCCTGACGTCCCGCCGCGTCACCGTCGACTCCGACGCGGCGACCATTCCCGTCGCCGTCGACGGCGAGGCCCTGCACCTGGCGACCCCGGTGACCTGCGCCGTCCGCCCCCGCGCACTGCGGGTGCTGGTGCCCCGGCACCGGACCGGCGCCCCGGCGGCCGTCCCGCCCCTGGACCGGCGCGAGATCCTTTCGCTCGCCCTCGGCCGGCGCCGCCCGGGGAGCCGGCCGTGACCCGGTGACCGTCGGCGCGGCCGCCGGATGTCCGGTGGCCGCCTCACCCGACGAGTTCGAAGATGCTCTTCCCGACCAGCCAGAGCCCCAGCAGCAGGGAGATGGACACGACGGCCTGGTCCTGGTGGCCGTCGATCCAGCGGCGCAGCCTGTCGAGCTCCGCCTCGGCGCCGGCGGGCCGGAACGTGGCGTAGAGCTCCATCGCCAGCAGGGTCGAGGTGGCCAGCAGGCAGTAGCCGATCAGGGTCAGGTAGGCGGCGAGCGAGGAGAGGTCCGCCTGCATCGCGGTCAGTCCGCCCGCGGCGACCATGGCCCACGGTTGCAGCAGGACGCCGAGCCCGGCCGCGGTCCAGCCGGAGACGCGGTCCAGTCGCGCCATCCACTTCGGGGACTTCCGGCGCGGCCGCGGGCCCTGGCGCCGTTTGCGCTCCCCGTACCAGACCATCCCGAGGCCGAGTACCAGCTTGAGGACCAGCGCCGCGGTCGAGGGAACGGTGTTCCTGGCAGGGGGTTGGCCGCCGGTCAGCAGGACCACCCCGGCCACCACCAGCACGAGGCAGGCGAGCCACGCCAGGAGGAAGGCCAGCCCCTTGCGCACGCCCCGGCTCGCGGAGAGCAGCAGGATGAACGCCGTGTTGTGCAGCGGCCCCAGCGTGATGGCGGTGCCGATCAGCACGAGATCCAGAACCATCGCCGCAGGTCACCCCTGCCGCTCGGGGCGGCGGCCGGCCGCCGCGGCCATGGCGGCCGTCGCACGGTGACGCCGTCGGCGCCAGGGCGCGCTGCCCTTGTCCACAGCCACGGGTGGCCTCCGATCGATCGTCCGCCGGGGGTGCGCTGCCGGTCCGACAGACGCAGACCCGGCCCCGACCATCATGCGCGGACGGCCCGGCCGGTGCCCGCCGCGAACGTCCCGCCGGCGGCGTCGGGTCACCCGAACGCGCACCCCCGGTGGTGAGCCCGCGCCGTGGCGTATCTCCTGGGCAGAACAGCCGGCTGCCGCCTGCGGCATCCACGCAGGGCCCACCCCAGGGAGAGTGCGATGGCCTCGAACGAGTCCGGGTCGGAGCCGACCGATCCGGGACGAGCAGAGCAGGGCGGTCGCATACCGCCGGATGCGCAGCCGCCGGCCGCACCGCCGGGCGGGAAGGCGGACGGATCGGCGGAGCCGACGGCGGGCGGATCGGCTGAGCCGACGGCGGGTGAGCGCAGCGAGGTCGAGGATCTGCGGCGGCGGGTCGCGTCACTGGAGGGCTCCGCCGCACCACGGCGCCACCACCGGTGGCGCACGTCCGGAGCCGTGGTGCTGATCGCGCTGGCCTCCGTCCTGTCACTGCTGTCGGTGCTCTCGGTCTGGACGAGCGACATCGTCGGCAACACCGACCGCTACGTCTCGACGGTCGCGCCGCTGGCCTCGAATCCGGACGTGCAGGACGCGGTCGCCGCCCGGGTCACCACGGCGGTGCTGGACCAGATCGACGTGAAGGGCCTGGTCAGCCAACTGTCCGAAGCCGCGGCGGAGCAGGGCGTCCCGCCCCGGGCGGCGGACCTGATCAACGGTCTGACCGGGCCGATCACCAACGGCCTGAACGAGCTGGTGAACTCGACCGTGCACCGGGTCGTCGCCAGCAGCGCCTTCGAGACGCTGTGGGTGGACGCGAACCGGGCCGGGCACACCGCGCTCGACAAGGCCCTGACCGGAGAGGGCGGCGGCGCGGTCTCGCTGGACAACAACCAGGTCACCATCGACATCGCCCCGATCGTGGCCAGGGTCCAGACCCAGCTGGTGGACTCCGGTTTCGGCCTCGCCGCGAAGATCCCGGCCGTGCACACGGACTTCGTCGTCTTCGCCTCGGACGACATCGGCAAGGTCAAGTCGTACTTCCGGCTGCTGGAGATCATGGGCACCTGGCTGCCGATCGTCACGGTGCTGATCGCCGCCGCCGGGGTGTTCCTGGCCGTGAACCGGCGCCGCGCACTGATCGGGGCGGCGCTGGGTGTGTTCGCCGCGATGCTGCTCACCGGGATCGTGCTGACGGTGTTCCGCTCCTTCTACCTCGACCACCTTCCCGCCGGTGCGTCCCAGCCGGCCGCGGCGGCGGTGTACGACACGCTGATCCGGTTCATGCGCGCGAGCGTCCGGGCCGTCGGGGCGCTGGCCCTGATCACCGCTCTGGGCGCGTTCCTGATCGGCCCGTCGCGGGTCGCGGTCACCGTCCGAACCGTCTGCCACCGGGGCATCGCGGCCGCGCGCGAGGCCCTCACCTCCATCGGCATGCGGCTGGGGCCGGTCGGCCCGTTCGTCCACCGCTTCAAGCGGTGGATCGGCGCCGCGATCCTGCTGGTGGCCGCCGTGGTGCTGTTCACCTGGAGCTACCCGTCCGCAGCCGTGGTGGCGTGGATCACCGTCGCGGTGCTGGCCGCGTTCGCCGTCCGGGAGTTCCTGGACACCGGCCCGCAGCAGCGCACCCCCGGGACACCGCCGACCGCCTGACCGTCGCTCGCCCCACCGCTCCGTCAACGAGCCACTCCTGACTTGTTGATAGTTTCTGCTCGACCTGTCCGTCTCTGCTTCACGGGGGATCAGTTGAGCCAGCCCCAACCACCGCCGTACCCGTACAACCCGTACCACCAGCCACCCATAGCCCAGCAGCCGCCGGGCCCGGCCGTCCCACCGCCCTTCCCCGGGCAACTGCCGATGCAGCCCGGCCCGCCGTACCCGGTGCACCCCGTGCCCTTCGGACAGCAGCCGAACCCCGGCAACGGCCGCCCCATCGGCGCGTTCCTCCTCTCGCTGCTCGCCTCGTTCCTCATCTCAGCGGTCTACAGCGCCACCATCTACGCCACCTACCAGGACCAGTCGGAGGGCACGGTCCACACCCTCTATCTGCTCCACGCCCTCGTCAACGGAGCGGCCGTCGGTGTCCTGACCGGCCTCGTCGGCGGCCGCAGCAACGCCGCCCGGACCGCCGGGACGATCGTGGCCGCGCTCGGCGCCTTCTTCGGCTACACCAACGCCGTTCCGCTCGTCATCGCCGACAGCGCCGGACACCAGATCCTCCGGGACATGCTGGTGAACGACCCCTTCACCCCGGCCAAGGCCTGGTGGGGCAGCCAGACCGGAGGCGAGTGGATCGCGCTGCTCGGCCTGGTACTCGCCGCAGCGACAGCCTGGGGCCTCGCGTACGCCATCGGACGAAGCCGCCGCTGACCCGGACGGCCCACGGCCGGGGCCCGCACCGCCCGCGCGGCCGGGCCCCGGCCGAACCCGTCCGCAGAACCGTCCACGGACCCGGTTCACCGCCTCCGGCGGGCGGCTGCGAGCACGATGGCCTCCGCGCGCCGGACGGCCTCGCCGGAGGCGTCCGCGTGAGGGGACGGCGCGTGAGGGGACGGCGTGTGAGGGGGCGACGTGTGAGGGGGCCGCGTGCCCGTCCGCCCGGAGCGGGGCCGGGCCGGGAGGTAGCCCGGCGGGGCGAGCAGCATGCGCTCCACCCGGATCCGGGCCTGGACGGCTGTGGCCCGGAGGGCCGCCGCGACGACGGCTGCGGCGGCCAGGGCTGTCGCGCCGGCGGCCAGGGTGCTGGTGTTCATCCGGATCCTTGTCCTTACGACGGCGGCACCCGGTGGGCGGGGTCGCCGGGCGGGTGGAAGCAGGCGGTGATGGTCTTGCCGCAGCGGTCCGTCCTGATCTGCCAGCCGTCGGCGAGGGCCTCGACCAGCGCCATGCCACGCCCGGAGGTGGCGTCGGGGCCGGCCTCGCGCGGGCGCGGGAGCTCGGGCGAGGCGTCGTGCACGCTGACGTAGAGGCAGCTCCCGTCCCAGGTGAGGACGAGGTCGGCGCTGCTGCGGGCGTGGATGTGGGCGTTGGTGATGAGTTCGGAGATCGTGAGGACGACCGCGTCGGCGACCTCGGGCGCACGGGTCGTCCAGCCGAGTTCGTCGAGGTGGCGGCGGCCCCACGCACGGCCGGCGCGCACACCGCTGGAGACGGGCAGTGTCCGTGCCCAACCCAGCGCCTTCAGCGCGGGCTCCTGTCCGTCCATGCTCCTCGTCCCTCCGCCGTCGGGCCCCTGTGGAGACGGCTGCCCCCGTTCGGCCGGAGCACGCCCGCCATCCGGCGCTCCGGGGCCGCCCTTCGGCGGCGCCTGCGCCGGATTCCGGTGCGGCAGCGCGTAGGGTGCGGCTGGACAGTCCCATCGCACTCGGCGGAAGAAGGCGGAGGAAGGGGCGCCCCGCGATGATCGTGAAGGCGATCGGAGCCCGGGCCGTGGCTCTGGGCAGGCAGGCGAGAGCCCTGGCCGAACGTGTCTGGCGCGACGGCCGGAAGCTGGAGCTGCTGCATCGGTCGATGGCCTTCGCCGCGCTGTTCTTCGTCACTCTCGTGCCGCTGCTGGTGGTGATCGCCGCCGCGCTGCCGACCCGTGGCAACGGGATCGCCGACTGGATCATCGACGGGCTCGGCCTGTCCGGGCACTCGGCCGAATCCGTCGGCGAGGTGTTCGCCTCCCGCAGCGAGGTGCTCAGTGCCACCACGGCGCTGAGCCTGGCCGCCCTCGCCGTGTTCGGCATCTCCCTGATGGCGGCACTGCAGCGGACGTACGAGCGGATCTGGGAGCTGCCCCCTGCCGCCTGGCACACCGTGTGGCGGCAGGTGATCGGCCTGGCCGGCCTGATCAGCTTCATCCTGCTGACCACCTGGCGCGGCCTGCCCTGGCACGGCACCGCCGCCTCCGCCGTGCTCCGGGGCGCCCTGGGCGTCTGCGGCGGCGTGCTCTACTTCTGGTGGCTGCAGCGCCTGCTGCTCGGGTCGCGCGTCGCCTGGCGCCCGCTGCTCCCCGGGGCGGTCGCGACCGTGGTCGCCTTCGCCGGGCTGCGGGTCTTCTCGCAGTTGGTCTTCGCCCCGCTGATCGTCTCCAACGCGGTCTCGTTCGGAGCGGTCGGTACTGTGCTGGTGGTGCAGTCCTGGCTGATCGGCGTCGGCTACACCGTCTACGCCGGCGCGCTGACCGGCCGCGCCCTCCGACGCGACCGCCCGGACCCCCCTCCCGCGCCTCCCGAATGACAGCGCGTCACTCGCCGGCCAGGCCCTCCGCACACCTTCGAGGCGGCGCCGCCCCAGCCGGGAGTGGTCCCGGGTATCAGGGGTAGCCGACGTACGGATCCCGTGACTCTCCCCGCCGCACGGCGGGTTCGGCGCTGCCGTCCCTGTACCGGACGGTGTCCGCCACTCACCAGGGTGCTGAACAGGAGAACCCCTCATGACCGATTCCCCGGTAGTACTCGCCGCCTCCATGACCGGACCGGCCGTAGGACTTCTTCTCGCGGTCGGACTCGTCGTGGTCGCCGTCCTCATCGGCGCATTCGTCTACGGCAGCCGTCGCAAGTCGCGCGAGGGCCCGCCGGTGCACCCCGGCACCACGCCCGGGCCGGGCCCGGCGAGCGGGTCGTGGCAGACCCCCGGCAGCGGGAGCGACCCCGGCGTCCGGGGCGGCGGCCCCGCCGAGCCGACGGCCAACGGCCGGGACAATCCCGGGCCGCCGTACTGACGACGCCTGCGGCCGGCCCGCGTCGACCGATCTGGCCAGCCAGGGAGGCGATGCGGGCCGCCACTGCTGCTGCTCAGAGGGGCTTGAGCCGGGTGTGCAGGAGGCAGAACTCGTTGCCTTCCGGGTCGGCCAGGACGTGCCAGCTCTCGGTGCCGGTCTGGCCGACGTCGACGGGCCTGGCGCCGAGAGCGAGCAGCCGCTCCAGCTCGGCGTCCTGGTCGCGGTCGGTGGCGTTGACGTCGATGTGCAGTCGGAGCTTCCCGGCCCGCGGTTCGCTGCTGGGGCTGAGGACGAGGGTGGGTTGCGGGCCGCCGAAGCCGGCGTCGGGCGGCCCGATCTCGATGCTTCCGTCATCCTCCCGGCCGAGTTCGACGTAGCCGAGGGCCTCGCTCCAGAATGCGGCGAGCCGCTCGGGGTCGGCGGCGTCGATGACCAGCTCACTGATGCGGCATGCCATGCCCGCCAGTGTACGTAGCGGTCCCCTGGGAGCACCGCCGGATCCGTCACCGCCGGGGCGCCGTCACGGCTGCTGCTCGTCCGGCCAGGTGCGCGTGTCGCGTGGCTGGACGTAGGGCTCCTCACCGGCCGGGAGGCCGCCCTGGGTGGCGCGTTCCCGGGAGAGCTCGGCGTCGAATTCGAGGCCGAGGAGGATCGCGAGGTTGGAGATCCACAACCACACGAGGAAGACGATGACGCCCGCCAGCGTGCCGTAGGTCTTGTTGTAGGAGGAGAAGTTGGCGACGTACAGGGCGAAGCCGGCCGAGGCGGCCATCCACAGCACCACGGCGAGGAGGCTGCCCGGTGAGATCCAGCGGAAGCCGCGATCGCGCACGTTGGGCGCGGCCCAGTAGAGCAGGGCGATCATCAGGCTGACGAGCAGGACCAGGACGGGCCATTTGGCGATCGACCACACGGTGAGCGCGGTGCCGCCCGCCCCCAGGGCCCGGCCCACCCGGTCGGCGAGCGGACCGGTGAACACGACGATCACCGCGCTCGCCGCCAGCATCAGCATGAGCAGCAGTGTCAGCCCCACGCGCAGCGGAGTGGTCTTCCAGACCGGCCGGCCCTCACGGATGTCGTAGACCGCGTTCGAGGAGCGGATGAACGCCCCCACGTAGCCGGAGGCGGACCACAGGGCGGCGGCGAGGCCCACGACCATCAGCACGGTGCTGGTGCTGCCGTTGTTCTGCAACTGGACGACGGCGTTGCGCAGGATGTCGCGCGCGGCGCCGGGGGCGAGCTTCCCCGCGTTGTCCAGAACGGCGTCGGTCGCCGAGCTGCCCACGACCCCGAGCACGGACACGAGTACGAGCAGCGCCGGAAAGATCGCCAGGACGCCGTAGTAGGTGAGGGCCGCCGCACGGTCGGGCAGCTCGTCCTCCAGGAACTCCCTGCCGGTACTGCGCAACACCGTCCGCCAGGAGCGCCGGGGCATGTCGCCGGGCGTGTTTGGAGCGGCGTTCTCGATCTGCGGGCCCGGGCCCGGCGGGGTTCCGCCGGGCCCGGGCACCCGAGTGTTTCTGCGCTTGAGGATGGCCATGGTGTGCGTCTGTCCGCCCCTGGCGGGGCGAATCTCCGCCCGCCGACACCGTTGGGAGCGGCAGGGCTGCACGGCTCCCCGCGACGTGGTGCGGTCAGCCGCGCCGCATGTCGTCCGGGTCGGCGGGGAGGGAGCCGAGGCCCCGCTCGGCCGCCGTGGGGTCGGGCGCGGGCGGTGCGCCCTCGCCGGTCATCCGGGACTGCGGCGTCTCCCGCGTGGGAGCGTCGCCGAGTGCGTCGGGCCCCTTGCCGCCCGGGCGGTCGGCAGCGGCGGGCGTGGTGCCGGCGTCGGCCGGGGTGAGGCGGCCGCGCCAGGCACCGCTCTCCCCGGCCTGCTCCTCGATGAATCCCTTGAACCGCTTCAGGTCGCCCTTGACCCGCCGGTCGAGGACGCCGAGCATGTCGCCCGCCTTCTCGGCCATGCCGTGAGGTGCGAAGTCCATCACCAGGATCACCCGGGTGTGGGCGTCGTCGAGGCGCTGGAACGACACGAACCCCTTCTGCTCCACGTCCCCGCCCACCGAGCGCCAGGAGATCCGCTCGTCGGGCAGCTGGTCGACGATCTCCGTGTCGAACTCCCGGCGGGCACCGGCGACCTTGGTCCTCCAGTGGGAGTGCCGGTCGTCGATCTGGCGGACCTCCTCCACGCCCTCCATGAAATTCGGGAAGTCCTCGAACTGCGTCCACTGGTTGTAGACACTGTGCAGCGGAACGTCGACGTCGATGGATTCCTTCACCACGCTCACGGCGTTCTCCTCCAAACAGTCATGCGGGATATTCCGGACATGGAGGCGTCTGCCCGGCCGGTGGTCCTTCAATCACACGAGTCTCGACGGTCGTGGTCAGACCGGTACGGACAGGGCTTCGAGGTAGCCGGTGAGGGCCGCCGCGGTACCGGCGAGCGGGAACCGGGCGCCGAGTTGCCCGTCGGGGCGGACGACGAAGCCGGTCGGGCCGTCGGGGCGGTAGAGCCTGGCGAACTCCCCTGCCGCGTCCCGGTATTCGGGAACGGACAGGACGCCCGGCCGGGTCGGTGCGGCTTCGCGCGCGAGGACGGCGAGGGCCGTCGGCCCGGCCCCGGGGAGCAGGGTGGCGGCGGCTGCCGCAGCTGCTGCGGCCGGCTCGGCGGCGTCGGCCGTGTACAGGACCAGGACGTGCCCCGTGCGGTCGCGCAGGACGTCGAGCAGGCGCAGCGGGTAGGCGGCGACGGGGGTGGTGAGGCCGGCGCAGTCCGGGGCGCGGTCGCCGGGCTGGGGCGCGTCGGCCGGCCCGTACGGGCTGCCCGAGAGCGGGCCGCCCCGGTAGCCGACGAGGAGCTGGGCCTCGCGGAGCATCAGCGTCCGCTGGTCGTCGGGCTCGCTCTCGATGCCCTGGGTGGCGTGCCGGACCGTCCGGCCGACGACCTCCTCGCCGACCGGGCGGCGTTCGGCGTCGTAGCTGGTGAGCAGGCCGGGCCCGGCTCTGTCGCGCAGGACGAGCGCGAGCTTCCAGGCCAGGTTGCAGGCGTCCTGGATGCCGGTGTTCATGCCCTGTGCGCCGGTGGGCGGGTGGATGTGGGCGGCGTCGCCCGCGACGAACACCCGGCCGTCGCCGTA
This sequence comes from Kitasatospora sp. NPDC057223, assembly GCF_042669755.1. Classification (NCBI taxonomy): domain Bacteria; kingdom Bacillati; phylum Actinomycetota; class Actinomycetes; order Kitasatosporales; family Streptomycetaceae; genus Kitasatospora; species Kitasatospora sp. NPDC057223. Next base: position 32,107 of record NZ_JBHUWW010000001.1, read on the forward strand.
GCGGTCGACGATCCGGTGACTGATGCGGAAGACGGACGACCACCGCAGCCGGGAGACGGTCGTCGGCCCGGGGGCGAGGCGGTCGACGACGGCCTGGATGTCGGACAGCTCCGGGGTCCGGCCGCCCTCCAGGCCGTGTGCCACACCGTCGCCGGGCGCGGGCGCACCGTCCGTGACGCCGCCGTCCGGCGCCCTCTCCGTAGCGCCGCCCGTCGCGCGGGTGGAGAGTTCGGGCGGGACGAGCATCGACATGCGGTAGCGGCCCGCGCCGGGCAGTGGGATGCAGACCAGCAGGTCGTCGGTGGAGCCGTCGTCGGTGCGATGGCTGGAGCGCAGGCCGTATCCGGACGGCAGGTCCCAGTCCGCCTCGACGTCGGCCAGCATGTACTCCTCGGCGAAGGCGCCGCCCTCGAAGCCGAGGCCGAGCGCCTTGCGGACGGTGCTGTGGGCGCCGTCGCAGCCGACCAGGTAGCGGGCGCGGACCTCCTCGGTGGCGCCGGCGGCGGTGCCCAGCCGGGCCGTCACGCCGTCCTCGTCCTGGGTGAACGACAGCAGCTCGGTGCCGCGTTCAACGGCCGTGCCCAGGCCCGCGAGGTACTCCTCCAGGAGGCGCTCGGTCTCGTACTGCGGCAGCGCCGCGAATCCGTAGGGCACCTCGGACGGCAGCGCGAGGTCGATCCGCGCCCGCTCCCGGCCGTTGACGTGGATCAGTTGGCCGCGCAGCGGGACAGCGGCTTCCAGGACGGTGCGGGCCAGGCCCATCCGGTCCCAGATCTCCAGGGTGCGCGGCTGGATGCCGACCGCCTTGGCGTACGGCAGGCGGGCCGGCAGCCGGTCGACGAGGCGGCAGCGCACTCCGTTGCGGCGGAGTTCGGCGGCCGCGCTCAGGCCGACCGGTCCGGCCCCCGCGATCAGTACGTCGGTCGTCCGGGTGTGCGCCACGGGTGCCTCCCAAAGCCCGGCCCCCTCGGGTCCGGTCCCGTGCTCCATGGTCGCCCGCCGGGGGACGGGCGGCGAGCCGGGCGCCGGACGCCGGGGGCTGCCGCTGCTGCGCTTGCCGCAGCGCGACATGCCCGCGACCACGTGGCGGGCGCGGGCGCCCGGCCGGTGTTCACTCCCGGCCGGGCGCGGCGAGCGGGCGGCGGTCAGGCCTGCCGGTGCGACGGCCAGGCCGGCCCGTGCGGCGGTCAGGCCTGCCGGTGCGATGGTCAGGCCTGCCAGTGCGGCTTGCCGCTGACCATCCGGCAGTAGATCAACCGGCCGCCGGCGTCGTGGGTGCTCCGGCCGAGGTCGTCGTTGCGGCAGAACTGGCCGGCCTTGTAGCAGTTGCCGGCGTTGGAGACGATCTCGCAGTTGCCTGCGGGGGCGGGGGCGGGGGCGGGGGCGCTGGTGGTGTGCGGCGCCTCGACCGTCTTGGTGGGCGCGGGAGCGGGGACGGGAGCCTTGGTCGCCGGGGGCTTGGCCGTGGTGGCGGCCGGGGCGGGCGCGGGCGGCTTGGGGGTGGCCGGCGCGACCGTCTCGACGGGCGCGGCCGCGGGCGCGGTCGTCGCGGTCGGCGACGGCGCGGGCGCCGGTTCGGCCGTGGTGGTGGCGGGCGCCGGGGCGGGCGGGGCCGCCGGGGTGGCTGCGGCGGTGGTGGCGACCGCGCCGGCCGGGACGGTGTTGTCCTTCACCGTCGGGTCACAGCCCGTCAGGGTGAGACCGACGGCGAGCACGAGGCCGGCGACGGCGGCCAGCCGCCGGTGCCCGGCAGGTATGGAGGAGGGCATGGGTGTGGACGGCTCCGTTGCATCTCGGGGCGGGAAAGCCCAGAGTCAACCAGAGATTGACGACCCGGCATTCACCGTTCCGCCACTGATCCCCCACCTGTTGGCCAATCGAGACCTGGCGACTACCGTCCGCACCCGGACGGGGCAAGGACGTGACGAACAGTCACCGTTCACTCACCCTCCCCTTGCCGCCCGTCGGCAGGGCGACCGGCCGGGCTTCTCGGCCGTCCATCGCCGGGAGCGACCACCGGCCCCGTCACCGGCGGTAGTTGTCGCCCGCGGGACGGCCGGCGCCGGTCACTGCCGCCGTCACCCCGAGGGCACCGACCAGCGCTGCCTGGCCGCCACCAGGTGCGGACCCTCGCGCCAGCCGCGCGGCAGGCCGAGCAGCACGGTGCGCAGCACCCTCGCCTGGCCGGTGGCGGCCAGGTCGGTCAGGGGCCACCCCGGCAGGCCGTACATCCGGCGGGCCCAGGCCGGGAGCAGCTCGAAGGCCAGCGCGGCGGCCCCCGACCAGGCCGGCCGCACGGGGGTGCCCCAGCGGGCCCAGGCGGGGAACGGCGGGACGAAGGCGAACCGCACCGCCTGCCGGGCCGCCGGGGTGACCAGGAGTTCGCTCCGCACCTGGCGGAAGTAGGAGTCCAGCCCGGCGACCGTCTCCGGCACCGGGAAGTCCGCCGGGACTCCGACCAGTCGGGCCACCCCCGCCTGCTCGCGGAGGTACTCGTCGGCCTCGGCCTGCGTGAGCCGCAGGCCGGAGCGCCGGGCCACCTCCAGGAAGGAGCCGACCTCGCTGCAGTGCACCCAGACCAGCAACGCCGGGTCGTCGGCCCGGTAGGCCCGCCCGGTCACCGGGTCGGTGCCGTGCACGTGGCCGTGCACCCGGCGGACCCGCTGCACCGCCTGCCGGGCCTCCTCCCCCGTCCCGTAGGTCACCGCTCCGATGAAGAAGGCGGTGCGGTAGAGCCGGCCCCAGGGGTCCTCGCGGAAGGCGGAGTGCTCCGCCACGCCCGCCATGGCGAGCGGGTGCAGGGCCTGGAGCATCAGCGCCCGCAGGCCGGCCAGGCCCATCGACGGGTCGGCGTGGACCCGCCAGGAGACCGAGCCCGGGCCGAACAGCCCGGCCTCGGGGACGGCTGCCTCGCCCATGCGCCTGTCCTCCCTGCCGCTGCGGCCTCCAGCCTCCGCCGCCGGACGGCCCGGCGGCCAGTCGCACCGTTTCCGCAGCGGTGCCCGCCCTGGCCGGTCAGCGGGCTCCGAGCACCTCGGGCAGCCGCTGCTCCACCCCGTCGGCGAGCCGCTCGAACTCGGCCCTCATGAAGGGTGCGACCAGCCTGGCCGCGCCCTTGAAGCGCAGCCGGGCCTCATAGACCACCTCGGTGCGGCCGTCCAGCGCGAAGAGCGCGATGTCGTCGGTGGCGGTCACCGTACGGTTCTCGCCGACGAAGACCAGCCGGCCCGGTTCCAAGCGGTCCAGCCGGTACGTCAGTTCCGTGGTCCGGCCCCGGAACCGGGAGGTGTTGAGCCAGCGCGAGCCGGGCCGGACGGGCCCGTCGTCCAGCCGGGCGCAGCGCACCGTGCCCGGATCCCACTCCGGCGTGTTGCCGAAGTCGGCGAGGTAGCCGAGCACCGCGTCCGCCGGCCGGCTCACCGTGAAGCGTCTGACCACCGTGACCACGTCGTCCGTCCTTTCCGACCTGAAGGGCCTCTTCGGGCTCCATCCGGGCTCCTTCGGCCCGTGCGGCTCCGGAGCGCGGGCCGCCAAGCGGCCCTCGCGGGGTGTTCGGCGCCGCGGCGCCGGCGGATTGGTCCGCCTCACGCCCGGCCGCCGGTCGTGCGTGGCTACCGGCTTCCGCCGCCGGGACGGGCTATCACTGGGGGCGTCGGCGCTCGGCGGCAGGGCGCACGGAGGATCAGCGGCTCGATGACGGCAGAGGACAGGGATACGGCATGCGGCCCGGTACAGCAGTGGACGTGATCGTGGTCGGCGCGGGTCTGGCGGGGCTGGCAGCCGCCCGGGACCTGGCCGACGAGGGCCTGCGGGTCAGCCTGCTGGAGGCCTCGGACGCGGTGGGCGGCCGGGTGCGCACCGACCTGGTCGGCGGGTTCCGCCTCGACCGCGGGTTCCAGGTGTTCAACACCGCGTACCCGCAGGTGCGGCGGCGGGTGGATCTGCGGGCCCTGCGGCTGCACCCCTTCACGCCGGGCTTCGTGCTCGCGGGCGCCCGCGGCCGGTACCGCTTCGCGGACCCCACCCGGCGGCCGGGGCAGGCCGCCGACCTGCTGCCGGGGCGGCTCGCCCCGCTCGGCGACGTCCTCGCGCTCGGGCTGCTCAGCGCGCGGGACATGGTCCTGCCGCCCGCCCTGCTCAGGCGCGGGAGCGATCTGCCCACCGCGCGGGCCCTGGCGGCGGCCGGCCTCTCGGCCGGGACGGTCGACGCCGTGCTGCGCCCGTTCCTGGCCGGGGTGTTCCTGGAGGACGGCCTGGAGACGTCGAGCCGGGTGTTCCACCTGGTGTGGCGCAGCATGCTGCGCGGGACGCTCTGCCTCCCGGCGGCCGGGATCGGCGCGCTGCCGGCCCAGCTGGCGCAGGGACTGCCGCCCGGAGTGCTGCGGTTGGAGTCGCCGGTGGCGGCGCTGACCGGGGAGGGCGTACGGCTGGCGGACGGCTCGGCGCTGGCGGCGGGTGCCGTGGTCGTGGCGACGGAGGCGGCCGAGGCCGCGCGGCTGCTGCCGGGGCTGGACGTACCGGCGGCGCGCGCGGTGACCACGCTCTACCACGCGGCGCCGGTGAGCCCGCTGCGGGAGCCGACGCTGCTCGTCGACTCCGACCGCGAGCTGCTCAACAGCGTGGTGCTGTCCGAGGTGGTACCGGGGTGTTCGGGGGACGGCCGGGCCCTCGTCTCGACCTCGGTGCTCGGTGACGGCGCCGACGAGGCGAAGGTCCGGGCCCGGCTCGCCGAGCTGTACGGGGCGGACACGTCCGGCTGGGAGCACCTGGCGGACTACCGGATCCCGGCCGCACTGCCGGCCATGGCCGCCCCGCACCCGCTGATCCGCAGCACGCGGTTCGCCGCCGGCCGCTACGTCTGCGGTGACCACCGGGCGACCGGCTCCGTCCAGGGGGCGCTGGCCTCCGGCGCGCGGGCCGCCCGCGAGGTGTCGGCCGATCTGCTCGGCGGCGCCCGGGAGGGCGGGCCGGGCGCCGCGCGGAGAGGTCAGGACGGCTGACCGCCCGGCCGGCCGAGGGCGGCACGGGCACCGAGGAGGGCTGCCCGCTCCCGCTCGGCCGCCGAGGCCTGCGGGTGGCGGCGGCGCCAGTACGGGTTGTCGTGCGGAAGCTTGCTGCTGACCCGGCCGTACATTCCGAAGGTGGCGATGACCAGGCCGGTCACGAAGCTGAAGATCACGTTCGACATCCCGAACGCCAGGAGGTTGGCTCCGGAGTCCAGCAGGGCGAGGTTGACGAACCCGCTGAGGAAGAACAGGGTGCCGACCACGATGTTGACGGTCGAGGCGGTGTTCCCGCCGATCACGGCGCCCGCGATCAGGATCACCGCGAAGACGATGGAGATCAGGCTGACCAGGCCGTTGGTCGACAGCCCGGCGATCCGCTCGCCGTGGGTGCTGAAGAACGCGAGGCCGTCCAGCAGGCCGAGGCAGCCGAAGACCAGCAGGGCGGCGCCGCACAGGCCCGCCCCGACGCGGTAGACCTGGGCCAGCCGGTGGTCGACGGGGAGTTCGTCGCGAAGGTCCATGACCGTGCTCCGTTCCGGAGGTGGGCGGGTGTTCCCACGTGCTGGTCCAGCCTCTTCCGCGCGTCGGCCGGGGCCCACTCGCAGCGATCTCGCACCGTTTGCCGCACCGTTTGCCGCATCGACGACCGGCCCTACGGCGCCCCGGCCCTGCGGCGGCCGGGCCGGGGCGAGCGGCCGGTGGGCCGGTCAGGGCGCCATCAGCTCCGCCAGCCGGTCCAGCGCCTCCCCGAGCCCACGGGGGCGCAGCGTCCCGGCGGGCCGGGCGGGGCCGGCCCAGCCGGGGCCCGCGAGCAGCACCGCCGGCCGGGCCCGTGCGCCGCGTACGCCCCAGCCGGTCGCGGCGGTCTGCAGCGCGAGGCGGCGGTCCGCCGTCGGGCGCGACTGGGACCAGAGCAGGACGGCCGACGGCCCCGTCCGGCGGACGGCCTCCAGCAGCGCGCCGGCCGGCACGGCCGCGCCGAAGATCCGGAACGGCAGCCCGCGCTCCGTGAGCCCGGCCGCCACCGCGTCGAGCGGCAGCGAGTGCTGCTCCCCCGGCATGCAGGCGAGCAGCACCGGCCGGACCGGGCCGGCCGGACCGGCAGCTGCGGCGACCAGCCGGAGCGTGGTGGACACGTGCCAGGAGAGCAGGTGCTCGACCTCCACGTAGCGCTCCCCCTCGGCGGCCCACTTGCGGCCGGCCGCGCGCAGGGCGGGCAGCATCACCTCGTCCCAGGCCGTCACCGTCCCGAGTTCCTCCACCACCTGGCGGAGCATCCGCTGCACGGCGGGCGCGTCGAGCCGCACGGCCGCCCGCGCCAACCCCCGGCACTCCGGGCGCACGGCGCCCAACGGGAGCGCGGAACGGCCGCCGGACTCCCGTGCGGACTCCCGTACGGCGGGGGCGGGACGCTCTGCGCCGCCGGCCGGCCGGGGCCGGGCGTCGCCCTGGCGGGCCAGCCGGGCGGCCTCGGCGGGCGGCACCCCGCGCGCGGTGAGGCCGCACATGGCCTGGAGCAGGGCGATGTCGGCGGGAGCCCAGAGTCGGTGCCGCCCGCTCTGGTGACCGGCCGGGCCGATTCCGTAGCGGCGCTCCCAGGAGCGGACGGTGGTCGGCGAAACACCGAGCAGGCGCGCGACGCCCCCGGTGGAGAGGCTCGGCCCGGGCTCAGTCGGCGGGGCTCCGGACTCGGCGGAAGGGGAGTTCACAGCCCCAGGATGCGCCCGACCATGAACCCGGCGCTGCAGAACACGAGGACGCCGATGAGGAGCAGCGGGATCCAACCGGGCCACGCGGTGTGCAACTCGACCCGTTCGGCGGTGGAGATCCCGGCACAGGTGGAGCCCTCGCACTCGGGTGTCTCGGTGGGCTTCGGCCCGGACGGCGGCCCGGCCGGGCGTACGACGGAAGCGGCGACGGGATCGGCGACGGGATCGGCGACGGACATGACGGCCTCCTACGGAGCGGGCGGCACCCCCTCGTCCCAGCGTGGGCCGGAGCCGTACGGGTGGCCAGGCGCAGCGTTCGCGCAGCGCAGCGCCGCGCCGCCGGGCGGGGGCGGGTGCCGCCCCCGTGTAGGGCCCACCTAGGCTGTAGCGCGAAGCAAAGCGGACGAACCGGACCCACTCGGGATCGCGTTGACGGAAAGCAGGACCCGCCGATGGGCGACGGAATGACCGGAATGCACCACCACGGGGGCGAGCAGCTGGGCCCGTTCTCGCTCTCCTCCGCGTTGACCTGGTCCCCCGACTGGGTGTTCCTGATCGCGTCGCTGGCGGCCCTGGCGTTGTACGGCGCGGGCGTGGTCCGGCTGCGCCGGCGCGGCGACGGCTGGCCGATCGGGCGGTCGGTGGGCTGGCTGGCCGGCGTCGGCGGGGTGGTCCTGGTCACCTGCACGGGCCTGAACGACTACGGCATGGTGCTGTTCAGCGCCCACATGATGCAGCACATGGTGCTGTCGATGCTGGTCCCGATCCTGCTGCTGCTCGGCGCGCCGATCACGCTGGCCCTGCGCGCCCTGCGCCCGACGGGCAAGGGGCGCCCGCGCGGCCCGCGCGAGCTGCTGGTGGCGCTGCTGCACAGCCGCTACGTCCGGGTGATCTCGCACCCCGCGTTCACCATCCCGCTGTTCATCGCCAGCCTGTACGGGCTGTACTTCACCCCGCTGTTCGACAACCTGATGCAGTACCGGCTCGGGCACATCGCGATGATGGTGCACTTCGTCGCCGCCGGGCTGCTGTTCTTCTGGCCGATCATGGGCATCGACCCGGGGCCGCACCGGCCGGGCCACGTGATGCGGATCCTCGAACTGTTCATGGGGATGCCGTTCCACGCGTTCTTCGGCGTGGCGGTGATGATGGCCGGCCACGAGCTGGTGACGTCGTTCACCCCGGCCGGCGCGCCGCCCGGAACGGACCTGCTGGCGGACCAGAAGCTGGCCGGCGGGATCACCTGGGCGTTCGGCGAGATCCCGACCGCCATCGTGCTGATCGCGCTGGTCTTCCAGTGGATGAAGTCCGAGGAGCGCCAGGCGCGCCGCCGGGACCGCGCGGAGGAGCGCAGCGGCGACGCCGAGCTGAACGCCTACAACGACTACCTGGCCTCACTGGACCGGCGGGACCGCCGGCCGGCCGCCACCGCGCCCGGCACCGACTGAGACAGCACCGGCGCAGGCGCCACCGACACAGGCACCACCGACGCAGCACCACCGCGAGAGCCCCGTCCGATCCCGGGCGGGGCTCTCGCGCGCCCGGGGCGCCCGGTCAGCCGGCGGAGCGCTGCCGGGCGAGGCCGCCGACCAGGATCTCCAGGCCGAACTCGAAGCGCTCGTCGCCCACGTTGCGGGTGAGCGCCGCCGCCATGGTGGTGATCATGGGGTACCGGTCGGCGGGGATGCTGCTGAAGTAGCCGGTGATCCGCTCGGTGAAGGCGTCGTGGTCGGCCTCGCTGAAGCCCCCCCGGGAGCTCTCCTCGAAGGCCGTGGCCGTGACGTAGAGCGAGAGCACGTCCACGCCGTAGGCGGCCGTCTGCTCGTCGAGGCCGCCCGCGCGGAGGATGGCGAGCATCGCCTCCGCGTTGTCCAGGGCGTTGGGGGTGACGGGCACGTTGGCGGCCATCGCGGCACGCGCGAGGTTGCCGTGCCCGGTGAGGACGGCGCGGGCCCGGCGCAGCTGGCCCTTGATCTGCTCCTCCCAGCGCTGCGGATCGGGCTTCTCCAGCTCGATCTCCGCGTAGACCAGGTCGAGGACCTCCTCGATCAGCTCGTCCTTGTTGCTGACGTGGGCGTAGAGGCTGGCGGCGCCGGTGCCCAGCTCCTGGGCGACCCGGCGCATGCTCAGCGCGTCCATGCCCTCGCCGTCGATGACCGCCAGGGCCGCGCGGACGATCCGCTCGCGGGTGAGCGGCGGCCGTCTGGGGGCGGGCTTCTCCTTGCCGTGCCAGGTGCCTGGCCAGGTGGGACGCGGTGCGGCGCCGGTCACGGTGGAACCTCCGGGGTCGGGGACGACATCAGCCTACTTGACACGAACGGCGTTCCATGGAAAAACAGTCTTCGTCATCGACGAACACTGTTCGTCCCAACAAACACTGTTCCCCGAGGAGTGCCGCCATGACCTCGCAGGCCACCGAGACCGTCCCCGACAGTCCGCCCGAGGGCCCGTCCGACAGCCCGCCGCCCTACCGATGGCGCTGGGCCGCGCTCGCCGTGATCCTCGTCGCCGAGGTGATGGACCTGCTCGACACCACGATCGTCGGCGTCGCCTCGCCCGCGATCCACCGCCAGTTCGGCGGCAGCGACTCGCAGATCCAGTGGATCTCCGCCGCCTACACCCTCGCCTTCGCCGTCCTGCTGGTCACCGGCGCCCGGCTCGGCGACATCTACGGCCGCAAGCGGCTGTTCGTCGTCGGCGCGGCCGGCTTCGCGCTGTCCTCGCTGCTCTGCGCCACCGCCACCGGCCCGGGGATGCTGATCGGTGCCCGCGGTGTCCAGGGGGCCTTCGGCGCCCTGCTGATCCCGCAGGGCCTCGGCCTGATCCGGGGCATGTTCCCGCCCAAGGAGATGGGCGCCGCCTTCGGCCTGTTCGGCCCGGTGCTCGGCCTCTCCTCGGTGCTCGGGCCCACCCTCGGCGGCTACCTCACCAGCGCCGACTGGTTCGGCACCGGCTGGCGCATGATCTTCCTGATCAACCTGCCGCTCGGCCTCGCCGCCGCCGCGCTGGCGCTGCGCTTCCTCCCGGCCAACGACCGCACCCGCTCGGCCACCGCCACCCGGCTCGATCCGCTCGGTGTGCTGCTGATCAGCGCGAGCGTCCTGCTGCTGGTCTACCCGCTGGTGCAGGGCCGCGAGCTGGGCTGGCCGCTGTGGACGTACCTCTCGATGGCCGCCGCGCTGCCCGTGCTGTGGCTGTTCGTGCTCCACCAGCGGCGGGTGCTGCGGGCCGGCGGCTCGCCGCTCGTCGAGCCCTCGCTGTTCGCCAAGCGCGCCTTCACCGGGGCGCTGGCCACCGGGCTGGTCTTCTTCGCCGCGATGTCCGGCCTGATGCTCGTCTTCACCCTGTACCTCCAGCTGGGCCTCGGCTGGACGCCGCTGCACTCGGGTCTGACGATGATCCCGTTCTCGCTCGGCATCGTCGCGGGTGCGGTGCTCTCGGGCGCCGTGCTCGGCCCGAAGTACGGCCGCCGGGTGCTGCACGCCGGCCTGGCCGTCGCCGTGCTCGGCGCACTCGCCCTCTGGGCGAGCATCGCCGGACGGTCGGCCGGGGTGACCAGCTGGGGGCTGGCGCCGGCCGTCCTGGTCACCGGCTTCGGCCTGGGCCTGATCATGGCCCCGTTCTTCGACATCGCCCTCGCCGGCGTGGACGAGCCCGAGGTCGGCTCCGCCTCCGGTGTGCTGAACGCCGTCCAGCAGCTCGGCGGCTCGGTGGGCGTGGCGGTCTTCGGGACGACGTTCTTCGGCTGGGCCGCGTCCGACGGGTTCCAGCCCGCCACCGGCCGCACGCTCGGGCTCGCCGCCGCCGCACTGGCGGTCGCGTTCGCCGTCGCGTTCCTGCTCCCCCGCCAGGCCCGCCCGGAGGGCGCGCACTGAGCCCGACGGGGTGCGGGGCCGCCGCCGGCCACGGACACCCGAGCGACCCGCTCACTCGGTCGGGTGAACCGGGCAGGGCGCACGTGCCCTTGATCAACTGCGCGCCGTTGGGGTTGGGTCCGACGTATGCGAATGCTGTTGAGGAGCCCCTCCGATGTCCAACCACCCTGAAGGCAGCGCCGATTCGAATCCGGATTCCCCGGATGCCGCCGGCTCCCCCGACGCTCCGGACGCCCCGGCGGCGGCGTCGCGGGTCGTCCGCCGCACCTTCCTCGGGTCGGCCGCCGCGGCGGCGGCGGTGGCCGGCATCGCCGGCTTCACCGGGGGCCGCGCGATCGGCGCACCCCGACCGGCACCCCGGTCGGCGCCCGGCGGCCGGGGCATCGACCCGGACGTCAGCGAGGACCTGGCCCGCAAGCTCCTGCTGGTCGGGGAGAACGGCGAGGACCTCAAACTGCAGTACCTGCGGATCCTGATCGACGATCAGCTCCCGGGGCGCGCACCGCACAAGAAGGTGCTGATCGTCGGCGCCGGTGTGGCCGGGCTGGCAGCCGCCGCGCTGCTCAAGAAGGCCGGGCACGAGGTCGTGGTCATCGAGGCCAACGCCAGCCGGGTGGGCGGCCGGGTGAAGACCTTCCGCAGCTTCAAGGACAAGGCCCTGTACGCCGAGGCGGGCGCGATGCGACTGCCGGACTTCCACCCGCTGGTCCGCGCGCTGTCCGACAAGCTGGGGCTCAAGCGCCAGCTGTTCTACAACGCCGACGTCGCGCCCGGCGCCGAGCCCACCGGGACGGTACCCCCGGTCACGTACCAGGCCTTCACGGGTGAGACCTGGACGAACGGCACGGACGACCTCACCTTCAAGTCCCCCGCCGCCGTGGGCCGCCGGCTGATCCGGGTGAACGGGATCAGCACCACCCGGGCCGCCTACGACGCCGCCCCCGCGCAGGTGAACAGCAGCTTCGGCGTGGACTCCGCCGCCACCATGGCGGAGGCCGTCAACGAGGCGCTGAAGCCGGTGACGGTGGCGTCCGAGGGGAGCATCAACGACCAGATCGAGGCCTGGGCCACGATCTTCCAGAAGTACGACGACCACTCCACCCGCCGGTTCCTGGTCGAGGAGGCGGGCTGGGACCAGAACCGGATCCAGGCCGCCGGCACCCTGGAGAACCTCACCTCCCGGCTGCACTACTCGCTCGTACCGACCCTGATGGACCACGCGGCGATCAAGCCGACCAACCGCTACTGGGAGCTGGTCGGCGGCACCGACACGCTGACCGAGGCGATGGCGGCGCCGCTGCGCAACGACATCCGGATGGGCCGGCGGATGACCCGCCTGGTGCAGACCGACACCGGCGTGCGGATCGAGACGACCGCCGAGAGCGGCACCGAGGACTCGCACGACGGCGCGCCGATCGAGCCCACCGAGGTGTTCGAGGGCGACTACGCCATCGTCACCATCCCGTTCAGCGCGCTGCGCTTCTGCTCGGTCGAGCCGCTGATGTCGTACCCGAAGCGACGGGCCGTCAACGAGCTGCACTACGACTCGGCGACCAAGGTGCTGCTGGAGTTCAAGACCCGCTTCTGGGAGCAGGGGCCGAACGGCTTCACCGGCGGCGGCTGCACCTCCGACAGCGCCAGCCGGTTCACCTACCTGCCCTCGCACTCGCCCGCCGGGTCGCCGGGCGGCGTGGTGCTGGCCTCGTACAGCTGGGCCGACGACGCCTTCCGCTGGGACTCGCTGACCGAGAGCGAGCGCTACACCTTCGCGCTCGACGACATGGAGCGGCTGTTCGGTCCGGTCGTGCGCAGCGAGTACGCCGGGGTGGGCGCCACCCAGTCCTGGGCCCGGGCCCGGTACGCGCTCGGCGAGGCGGTCATCTTCACGCCCGGCCAGTTGCACGAACTGCACGCCGCCACCCGCACGGTGGAGGGCCGGGTGCACTTCGCCGGCGAGCACACCAGCCTCAAGCCCGCCTGGATCGAGGGCGCGCTGGAGTCGGCGGTCCGCGCGTTCCTGGAGGTCCACCCGCGCTGACGCGGATTCCTGAAGTCCACCCGCGCTGCCGCGGGCCCTGTCCGGCCAGCCCCGGCCCCCGTGCGACCGCGGGGGCCGGGGCCGGCCGGCTATGCCTGCGGGGTGATGCGGCCGAGGCGGCGGACGAGCTGCTCGACGGTGTCGGTCGGCGGCCACGGGAAGTCCGGCAGACCGGCCCGGAGGGTCACCTGCCCGTGCAGGGCCGTCCAGAGCGCGACGGCGTCGCCGAACGGATCGTCGGTCTCGGAGCGCCCGGCCCGGGCGCAGCTCTCCAGGCTGTCGACCAGGGTCTGGAACGCCTGGAGGCCGCTGGGCAGGACGGGACTGCAGTCGGCGGCCTCGAGCTTGACCCGGGGCGAGCTGAACAGCAGCCGGTAGCGCGCGGGCTCCCTGGTGCCGAAGGCGACGTAGCCGGCGCAGCCCGCGAGCAGCGAGTCCACCGGGTCCTCGTGCTCGCCGGCGGCCGTGAGGATCTCCTCGCGGAGCCGGCCGAGCGACTCGACAACCACGGCGTCGATGATGGCGTCCCGGTCGGGGAAGTGCGCGTAGATGGACGGGGCGGCGATGCCGACCTCGCGGGCGACCGAGCGCAGCGTGACGGCCTGGTCGGAGCCCGTACGCACGATGATCGCGTTCGCGGCGCGGACGATCTCGTCCCGGAGCAGGAGTCCTTGGCCGCGCCGGTTGCGATGCCGCGTCGGCGTTCGTCCTTCCTGGTCAGGGACTTGGTCGGTGACTGCGGACTCCTTTGCCATGGCGAAGACTTTACACCTGTTAGCTAAAGCGGTAGCTTTCCCATGAAAGCTTACGGGCGTAAGTTCACAGGGGCGAGGACACGCGATGAGTACGGGAACAAGTACGGGAACAGGTACCGGAACAGGTACGAAGCCGGGCACGGCGGCCACCGGCGCCGAGGCGGACCCGGACCCGGGCCATCCGCGACGCTGGGCCGCCCTCGCGGCGCTCTGCACGGCGCTGGTGGCCGTCACCATCGACAACACGGTGCTCAACACCGCGCTGCCCGCCCTCGCCTCGGCGCTCCGGGCCTCCACCGCCGATCTGCAGTGGATCAACAACGCGTACACGCTGGTGTTCGCCGCGATGCTGATCACGGCCGGCGGCCTCGGCGCCCGGATGGGCCAGCGCCGCGCGCTGATCGGCGGGCTCACCGTCTTCGCCGCCGGCTCGGCGATCGCCGCGACGGCCGACTCGGCGAACCAGCTGATCGCCCTGCGCGCCCTGATGGGGCTGGGCGCGGCCTTCGTCATGCCCGCCACGCTGTCGAGCATCGTGGCGCTGTTCGGCGAGCGCGAGCGCCCCAAGGCGATAGCCGTCTGGTCCGCCACCGCCGGGCTCGGCATCGTGATCGGCCCGGTCACCGGCGGACTGCTGCTCGAACACTTCTCCTGGAACAGCGTCTTCTGGATCAACATCCCGCTGGTCGGGGCCGCCCTGGTCGCCGTCATGATGCTGCTGCCGGCCCTCCCCGGCCGCCGGACCGGACGCCTGGACGTCCCCGGCCTGCTGCTCTCCGCGAGCGGTCTGGCGGCGCTCGTCGACGTGATCGTGCGCGGCCCCGAGCGCGGCTGGCTCTCGGCCGGCTCCCTGGCCGAGAGCGCCGCGGCCGTCCTGCTGCTGGCCGCGTTCACCTGGTGGGAGCTGCGGACGGCGCACCCGATGGTCGACATCCGGATGTTCGCCGTCCGCGCCTTCACCCTCGCTGGCGTCGTCCTCGGCATCACCTTCTTCGCCCTGTTCGGCCTGCTGTTCGTCCTCACCCAGTACCTGCAGCTCGTGCACGGCTACAGCCCGCTCAAGGCGGGCCTGGGCGCGGTGCCGTTCGCGGTGGCGATGGCGGCCACCGCCGCGACCAGCGACCTGGTCACCGGACGCATCGGCACCCGGTACACCATCGCGGGCGGCCTCGCCGTGATGTCGCTCGGCCTGGCCGGCGTCTCACTGGTCGGCACCGGCACGCCGTACCTCGTCATCGCGCTCACCATGGCCGTGGTCGGTGCGGGGATGGGGCTGATCATGGCGCCGGCCAGCGCCACGACCGTCGGCTCGGTGCCCCGCGAGAAGGCGCCCACCGCCAGCTCGATCAACAGCGTGGTGCGCGAACTCGGCGGCGTGCTCGGCATCGCGGTGGTCGGCACGGTCGTCTCCGCCTCCTACCGCGGCGACCTGGGCTCGGCCCTGCCGGGCACCGGCGCACCGGCCACCGACGACCTCACCTCGGCGCACATCCTGGCCGGGCACCTGCCGCCCGAGGCGGCGGCGCGGCTGGCCGGCGCGGCCGACCAGGCCTTCACCACCGCCATGAACAGCGGCACCTGGATCTGCGCCGCGATCACCCTGGCCGGCGCCCTCACCGCCCTGCGCTGGCTCCGGCCGGCCACCCCCGCTCCGGCCGCCGCGCAGCCGGCCGGGGAGCCGGCCGCCGGACGCTGAGGGCGGCCGTCAGCCGATGCCCTGCCGGTCCGGGAGCAGCGCGAACGCGAGGTTCTCCGGGTCGGCCGCCTGGGCTGCGACGGCCCGCTCCAGCAGGCTCCGCTGGGCCAGCAGTTGCGGCCGCCGCTCCTCGGGGGTGATCCGCAGCAGGTCGTCCAGCGTGGCCGCGAGCCGCCTGGTCACCTGCGGCTGGCCGGCCCCGCAGATGCGGATCTCGGTGAAGGCCAGGTCGACGACGCACTCCCAGTCCGGCACCGGCTCGACCAGCCGTACGACACCGTCCCTGTCCCGGAAGCGGACGTCGCCGAAGCTCTCGTGCACCAGCAGGCCGAGCAGCTGGTGGATCCGGTCGACGGCCTGGACGGCGGTGGTCGGGTCGTTGACGGCCGGCGAGAGCGCGCGGATGGCGATGTCCACCAGCTGGCGGAAGCCGAAGCTGAGGTCCTGGTGCATCGTCCGGTCGACGCCGACGTTCAGCGCCGAGGCGATCCGCCAGGGGCGCGGCGGCGCTCCCCCGGCCACCCGCACGATCGGGGTGCCGGGGGTGATGAAGTCGCCGATCCGCGGCACCAGGTGCAGCACCACGTCGTGCTTGCGCGCGAGGCGCACCAGGCGGCGGATGTTGACGTCGCGCAGCACCCCGGAGCGGCCTTCGTGCAGCAGCGTCAGCAGGTTCTCCGGGGCGGCCGGCGGTTCGCGGTCCGGCGGCAGCAGCCGGAACAGCGAGATGACCGCCACCGACTCGTTCGCCACCCGGTCGATCACGTACTGCACGCGCAGCAGCCGCATCATCGACTGCACGTACAGCACGAACAGACCCAGGCTCAGCATCACCAGGAGCACCGCCACCAGGCCGGAGAAGACCGGCACCGAGGTGACCGTCGCCGGGTCCGTGGAGTCGTCGTAGCTGAGCTGCACCAGCAGCGCGAACAGGAAGGTGGCCAGGCACACCGAGAAGGTGGCCTTGGTCAGCCGGCTGCGGACGTAGAGCCGCAGCACCCGCGGGCTGAACTGGCTGGCCGCCATCTGGAGGGCGACCAGGGAGATCGAGAAGACCACGCCGATGAACGTGAGCATCGCCGAACTGACGGTCGACACCACGCTCTTGGCGGCCCCGGTGAAGCGCATCAGCTCGGTCGCCGACCCGGTCTGCTCGACGGTGACGGACACGCTCAGCTCGTCCAGCCAGGCCGTCAGCCCGGCCAGCGCGACGGCCGTCAGACACGTCAGCAGCGGCGCGAACCAGAACGACTCGCGCAGGTGCTCACGGAGCGGCGACATCGGCCGGTAGCGGATTCGGGTGGCCTGACGGCCGCTGGGCCGGCGCTCGTTCATCGGCCCAGGCTAGGAGCTGCGGGACACTCCCGCGCGTCGGGCTCGCGGGCGGCCCCGACAATGGGGGGAACGCCGGGAGGTCCGGCGGGAGCGAGGGAGTGCGCAGTGGGTATGGCCAGGGAGTTCGAGGTCCGGCGTGAGGTCGTGCTGCCGGCGGCGCCGCAGGAGGTCTTCGCGGCGGTGACCGGGGCCGTCTCCGCGTGGATGTTCCCGGCACCGGAGGGCTCCGCGGAGGCGGGCGCCACCGTCTGGGAGCCGCCGGGCCGCTACGCCGTCCGGGTCGAGGACGAGGACGGCCGGCCGGGCTCGCTGGAGTACGACATCCGGCCGCGCGAGGCCGCCGGCTCCGTCCTTCGCTATGCGCACACCGGTGCGTTCCCCGACGACGACTGGGACGTCCGGTACGACAGCTGCAGCAGGCACACCGACTTCTACCTGCACACCCTCGGCCAGTACCTGCGGTACTTCGACGGCCGCCCGGCGGTATTCGTCGGTGTCGAGGCGCCGGCGGCCTCGGCCGCCGCGGACGCCTTCGACGTCCTGTTGGACGAGCTGCACCTCGACAAGGAGGTCCGGGTCGGTGACCGGCTGAGCGTCGAGCTGGACGAGGTCGGCGTGCTGGAGGCCGAGGTGGACTACCGCAGCCCGCAGTTCCTCGGGCTGCGCACCCACCAGGGGCTGATCCGGTTCTTCGGGCGGAACGCCTTCGGCGGCCGGGTCGGCGTGACGCTGCACCTGTTCGCGGACGAGGTGGACCGGGCCGGCACCGAACGGGCCTGGCAGCGACTGCTCGACGGCCTGTACGGCGGGTAGCGGCGGGCAGCGGCGCAGCGCGCCCGACCGGAGAACCCGACGGCCGGCGGGGAACCGCCGCACACGAGGACAGGAGCGCCACCCGTGGCCGACGGAACCAGCGAGATCGCTCTGGGCAAGCAGGACCTCCGCGAGGTCACCGGCTTCGCGGCCGCGAGCGCGCAGGAGGTCCTGGAGATCTTCGAGCGGGCACACCCGGCGGACTCGCGCCCTCGCGAAGCCCTCGACGCCGCCTGGACGTTCGCCCGCGGCGGCGAGCGCGGGAAGTCCCTGCGCGACACCGCGTGGGCGGCGCACAGGGCGGCCCGGCAGGCGGGCACCGCGGCCGCCGGCGAAGCGGCGCGAGCAGCGATGTGCGCGGCGGCCGCCGCGTACCTGCACCCCCTGGCCGACGCCCACCAGGTCAAGCACATCCTGGGATCGGCGGCCCACGCGGCGAGGGCGGCCGAGCTCCTGGCGGGGGACGACCGGGCCGTCGGCGCCGCCCGGATCGGGCGGGCCGGCCGGAGCGCGACCCCGGTCGTCGTCGAGGTGCTCGGACGCTACCCGGCGGCGCCTGCCGGTGGCGGACGCGTCGGGGAGCTGCTCCGCGATCTGGACGAGGCCCTCCGCGGTCGCGCCTGAGGACCGCCCGGGCGAGTTCCCCGCCGCGTCCCGCTACCCCGCGTCCAGCGCCCGCCGGAGGGCGAGCGCGTCCGGGGCGACGGCCGCCAGCAGGGTGGCGCCGCCCCCGGGCAGGGCGAGCAGGGCCGTCCCGGCGGTGGGCGGTGCGGCGGGCTGCGGGCCGGTCCCGACGGTGAGGAGCTGCCCGGCCGCCCGGTTGCCGCCGAGCACGGCGGGGCCGTCCCAGCCGGGCGCGCCCGGCCCGAGGTCGGTCTGCTGGTCGAGCAGCAGCCGGCCGGCCCGGCGGACGGTGAGCCGGGAGGTGAGGCGGCCGGGGTCGCGGAGCCGGGCCCAGTCGTGCCGGCGGCCGAGGACCTGCTCCTCGCGGTAGCGCAGCCGGGCGCCGGGGGCGAGGGTGATCCGGGTGTGCAGGACGAGATGGCTGCCGGCGGCCGCGACCACGGGTTCGGGCAGCCAGTCCAGCCGCGCCCCCTCCCCCACCGTCAGGTCCACCTCGTAGTACGCCGGTCCGGGACCGGGCAGGCTGATGGTGGCGGCCGCACTCGTGACGAGCAGCGCGGCGCCGGGGAGCACCTCGGCGCGGACGGCGAGCCGGTCGCCGCCCAGCGGCGCGGCCATCGAGCCGATCACCACCACATGGGCGGCGCCGCCCTCGCCCCTCGTCCGGCGCAGCGCGATCGGCCCGGCGCCGGCCAGCAGCGGCAGGGCGGTGCCGCCGCGCCCGTCCGGTTCGGCGGTGATCCGGGCGGGCGCCGCGAGGAGGGTGCTCACCCGGTGGTCCGCCGCTCGGCGAGGCGTTCGCGGACCCAGCGGGCGACCGGGGCGACGCCGTCGGGGGCGGTGAGCGCGCAGAACACGGTCGGCAGGTCGCCGCGTTGGGCGCGGGCGTCGCGGGCCATCACGTCGAGGTCGGCGCCGACCAGCGGGGCGAGGTCGGTCTTGTTGATGACGAGCAGGTCGGAGGTGGACACGCCGGGGCCGCCCTTGCGGGGGATCTTGTCGCCGCCGGAGACGTCGATGACGAAGATCTGGTGGTCGACCAGGCCACGGCTGAAGGTGGCGGTGAGGTTGTCGCCGCCGGACTCGATCAGGACGAGGTCGAGCGGGCCGACCGCGCCCTCCAGCTCCTCGACGGCCTCCAGGTTGGCCGAGATGTCGTCGCGGATGGCGGTGTGCGGGCAGCAGCCGGTCTCGACGGCGGTGATCCGCTCGGGCGGCAGGACGGCGTTGCGGAGCAGGAACTCGGCGTCCTCGGTGGTGTAGATGTCGTTGGTGACGACGGCGAGCGAGAACTCCTCGCGCAGGACGCGGCACAGGGCGGCGACGGTGGCGGTCTTGCCGGAGCCGACCGGGCCGCCGAGGCCGATCCGCAGCGCGCGCGGCGCACCGCCGGTGTCCGCGTCGCGGTGGCTGTAGGTGTGCCGGGCCGGGGCGTCGACGTGGTCGACGTGGTCACGATGCAAAGAGACGGACCTTCCAGGAGCTGTGCTGCTCGGCGTACAGGTCGAGCAGCGGGGCGGAGGCGGCGGGCAGGTGGTCGAGGTCCGGCCCGCCGGCGGCGGCGGCCGCCTCGGCGGCGACGGCGTCGAGGGCGGGGCCGAGCCGGGCGAGCACGGCGGTGACCTCGTACGGGTCGAGGCCGAGCAGGCGTACGCAGGCGGTGGCGGGGCCGTTGACGCTCTCGTACGCGGCGACGGCGGCCGCCTGGGCGGGGGTGAGCCCGGCGGCACGGGCGGTGGCCCCGAGGACGACGGGCTGGTGGGCGCCGCCGGGGTGGGCCGCCCGCAGCCGGTCGAGGCCTGGGTCCGGCCAGGCGGCGAGGGCGGCCCGCAGGAGCTGGCGGCCCAGGCGCCGGCTGGTGGCCCGCAGGGCGGGTGACGGGGTCCGCGCGTCGGCGGCCTCGTCGAGGGCGTCCGTCGCGAACCGCCCGCCCGCCGCGGCCGCGGCCAGTGCGGCGGTGGTGAGGCCGGTGGTGTGCAGCCGGCCGGTGAGGAAGGCCGCCATGCTGGGTGTGTCGTGCACCCGGCCGGACTTGACGGCGGCCTCCGCCCCGCCGGAGTGCGCGTGGCCGCCGGCCGGGAGCCGGCCGTCGGAGAGCAGCAGCAGCGCCGCGACGCTCATCAGAACAGGAAGTACCGCTGGGCGAGCGGCAGTTCGGTGGCGGGTGCGGGGGTGACGACCTCACCGTCGACGGTGACGGTGAAGGTGTCGGGATCGACCCGGACGTCGGGGCGGGCGGTGTTGTTGACCATGTCGTCCTTGGTGACGCCCCGGGTGCTCCGGATCGCGGTGAACTCCTTCCCGAGGCCGAGGCGTTCGGGCAGCCGGTCGTCGATGGCCGCCTGCGCCGTGAAGTTGACGGAGTTGGCGGCCGGGGCCCGGCCCTTTGCGCCGAACATCGGGCGCGGAAGCATCGGCTGGGGGGTGGGGATGGAGGCGTTGGCGTCGCCCATCTGGGCCCAGGCGATCTGGCCGCCCTTGATCACCAGGTCGGGCTTGGCGCCGAAGAAGGCGGGCGTCCACAGCACCAGGTCGGCGAGCCTGCCGGGTTCGACCGAGCCGACCAGGTGGTCGAGGCCCTGCGCGACGGCGGGGTTGACGGTGTACTTCGCGACGTAGCGCCGGGCCCGCCGGTTGTCGGCCCGGCCGTCGCCGGGCAGTGCGCCCCGCCGGGCCTTCATCACGTGCGCGGTCTGCCAGGTGCGCATGACGACCTCGCCGACCCGGCCCATCGCCTGGGAGTCCGAGCTGATGATGGAGATCGCGCCGAGGTCGTGCAGGATGTCCTCGGCGGCGATGGTGGAGGGCCGGATCCGGGACTCGGCGAAGGCGAGGTCCTCCGGCACGTGCGGGCTCAGGTGGTGGCAGACCATCAGCATGTCGAGGTGTTCGTCGATGGTGTTGACGGTGTGCGGCCGGGTCGGATTGGTGGAGCTGGGAAGGACGTTGGGCTCCGAGACGACGGTGATGATGTCCGGTGCGTGGCCGCCGCCCGCGCCTTCGGTGTGGTACGCGTGGATGCCCCGCCCGGCGATCGCGGCGAGGGTGTCGGCGACGAAGCCGGCCTCGTTCAGCGTGTCGGTGTGGATGGCGAGCTGGGCGCCGCTCTCCTCGCAGACCCGCAGGCAGGCGTCGATCGCGGCGGGGGTGGCGCCCCAGTCCTCGTGGATCTTGAACCCGACGGCCCCGGCCCGCAGTTGGTCGTGCATCGAGACGGTGTTGACGGTGTTGCCCTTGCCCAGCAGCCCGATGTTGAGCGGCAGGTCGTCCATCGAGGCGAACATCCGGGCGAGGTGCCAGCTGCCCGGGGTGATCGTGGTGGCCTTGGAGCCCTCGGCCGGGCCGGTGCCGCCGCCGATCAGCGTGGTGACGCCGGAGGAGAGCGCCTCGTCGGCGATCTGGGGGCAGATGAAGTGCACGTGGGCGTCGATGGCGCCGGCGGTCAGGATCCTGCCGTTGCCGGAGATGATCTCGGTCTCCGGGCCGATCACCAGCTCGGGGTGGACGCCGTCCATGGTCTCGGGGTTGCCGGCCTTGCCGAGTGCGGTGATCCGCCCGTCCCGGATGCCGATGTCGGCCTTGACGACGCCCCAGTGGTCGAGGACGACGGCGCCGGTGATGACGGTGTCCGGGGCGCCCTCGGCGCGGCTGGTGCGGGCCTGGCCCATCGACTCGCGGATGACCTTGCCACCGCCGAAGACGGCCTCGTCCCCGCCCCCGCAGCGGTCCTCCTCGACCTCGATCAGCAGGTTGGTGTCACCGAGTCTGATCCGGTCCCCGGTGGTCGGGCCGTACAGGTCGGCGTAGCGCCGGCGGCTCACGTACAGGGCGTGCGGGACGGGCTGGACGTGACGGTCAGTCATCGAGGGGGCCTCCGGTCTCGCCGCGCAGCCCGGCGACCTCGCGCCGGCCGCCGATGGGGATCAGCTCGATCTCGACCGGGATGCCCGGCTCGAAGCGCACGGCGGTGCCGGCGGGGATGTTCAGCCGCAGGCCGTACGCGGCCGCGCGGTCCAGCTCCAGGCCCGGGTTGGCCTCGGCGAAGTGGTAGTGCGAGCCGACCTGGACGGGCCGGTCGGCGGCGTTGACCACGACCAGCCGGGTGACGGGCCGCCCGGCGTTGAGCCCGATGTCGCCGTCGCCGTGCAGGATCTCACCGGGCGTCACAGGATGGGCCCGTGGACGGTGACGAGCTTGGTGCCGTCGGGGAAGGTCGCCTCGACCTGGACGTCCGGGATCATCTCGGCGATGCCGTCCATGACGTCCTCGCGGGTGAGCACGTGCCGCCCGGACTCCATGAGTTCGGCGACCGTCCGGCCGTCCCGGGCGCCCTCCAGGACGTGCGAGGTGATCAGGGCGACCGCCTCGGGGTGGTTCAGCCGCAGACCGCGGGCCCGGCGGGAGCGGGCCACGTCGGCGGCGACGTGGATGAGCAGGCGTTCCTGCTCATGGGGGGTGAGCCTCATCTTCGCGCGCCTCGGGGAGTTCGGGGGCGCGGACACAACACTGTGCCGCGGGTGCGCTCGGGCACGCGGGGGGTGTCCGGAGAGAGGGTGGGGATGCGCGGGCAGCACCGCCCGGCGCGACCGCCTCCGGCCCGCACGCGGGAGTTCGATCTCGTGCCCGACACCGTAGCGGACGAACGGTCCGTCCGGTCAGAGGGCAGGTGCCTGCTTTCGCCGTGGCGCTCCGACGGCATGCCGGACGGGCCGGGCCGGCGGGGCGGTCGTACGCCGCTCCGCCGGCCCGGCCCGTTGTCCGGGCGAGTCCCGCGTTCCGGTCCCGTTCGGGCCGGGCCGCTCGCTCAGGCCAGCCCGAGCACCGTGCGCAGGGCCTCGTCGAGCGCCCGCTCGCGGTCCGGCAGGGCGCCCTCGGAGCGCCAGGCGACGAACCCGTCGGGGCGCACCAGCACCGCGCCGTCCGCGCCCACGCCGTACAGCTCCGCCCAGTCCGCGCCGGGCTCGGGAGCCAGGTCGTCGTCCGCGCCGGAGCCGACCCGGTAGGTGTCCAGCGGCACCGCGAGCCGGTCGGCGGCCCGGCGGGCGGCCGGGTGCCAGTCCGCCCCCTGCGGCCCGGTGAGCAGCACGAGCGCCTGCTCGTAGAGGTCGAGCGTGGAGAGCCGCACCCCGGCCCGCAGCAGCCACATGTGCGGGGCCCGGCTGCCCGGCTCGCCGCTGAGCCGGAAGTTCTCCGGCACCACCGGCTGCTGCGGGTCGGCGCCGGCCACCGCGCCCTCGGGGTAGCGGTAGCCGAGCGCGACGGCGAGCACGCCCGCCTGCCGGCCGGTGCCGGGGACGGCGTCGTAGCCCGGGTGGCGGTGCTCGGCCGAGCGGGCGGAGGCCCGCTCGCTGGTGACCCGGGCCACCGGCCGGCGCTCGGTGGTGTAGCTGTCGAGCAGCGCGGACCCGCCCCAGCCGCCGAGGACGGCGGCGAGCTTCCAGGCGAGGTTGTGCGCGTCCTGGATGCCGGTGTTGGAACCGAACGCCCCGGTCGGGGACATCTCGTGGGCGGAGTCCCCGGCCAGGAAGACCCGGCCGCTGGAGTACTGGTCGGCGACCCGTTCGGCGGCGTGCCAGGGCGCCCTGCCGGTGATCTCCACCTCCAGGTCGGGCACCCCGGTCGCGGTCCGGATGTGCTGGATGCAGCGCTCGTCGGTGAACGCCTCCATCGGCTCGCCGTGCTCCGGGTGCCAGGGAGCGTGGAACACCCAGTGCTCGCGGTTGTCGACCGGCAGCAGCGCCCCCGGCCCCTGAGGGTTGGTCAGGTAGCAGGCGATGAAGTGCCGGTCTCCCACGACGTCCGGCAGCCGCTTGGCGCGGAAGGTGATGCTGACGTTGTGGAACAGCTCGCCCTTGCCGGACTGCCCGATCCCGAGCCGCTCCCGGACGGGGCTGCGCGGCCCGTCCGCGGCGATCAGGTACTGGGCCCGGACGGTGCGCTCCTCCCCGGTCTCGCGGCTGCGCAGCACCGCGGTGACACCCTCGGCGTCCTGCTCGAAGGACATCAGCTCCGTCCCGAAGCGGATCTCGCCGCCGAGGTCGCGGGCCTGGCGCAGCAGCACCGGCTCCAGGTCGTTCTGGCTGCACAGGCACCAGGAGGAGGGGCTGAACCGGGCCAGCGCCCCGCCCGGGTCGATCTCCCGGAACAGCCACTCCTGCTCCGCCCCGGTGAGGGTGTCGGCCTGCAGGATGCCGTGGTTCTCGGCGAGCACCGAGGCGGCCTCGCGGACGCCCGGCTCGGCGCCGGCGACCCGCAGCAGTTCCATCGTCCGGACGTTGTTGCCGCGTCCACGCGGGTGATGCGAGGTGCCCGCGTGCTTCTCGACGACCAGGTGTCTGACACCCAGTCGGCCCAGGAACAGCGAGGCCGACAGGCCCACCAGTGACCCGCCCACGATCAGGACCGGCACCCGGTCGTCCACCTTCGGATTCATCAATTGCTCCAGCCTGTACGGGATGCACGGCCCGGCGGCGTGCTCGCCACCGGCCGTCGGCAGGGCCCGCGGACGCGGCGCCCCGTCCTTCCATCCCCCGTCGGCGGGGGGTTGTCCGCCCTCTTCGCTCGGATGGCTCGCATATCTCGCGCCATCCGTGGCGCCGCATCACGATCGACCACAGAGCCCTGATGTGCGGCCCGCGCCCGACGCAGCCGCACCTCCGGGCTCGCAGGCCTGGACCCGGACCTCGGCAGCGGCGGCCCGTGACGCGGGCGTCCGCCCGGTACGGCAGCACCGGCACCCGGCCGTACCGGGCGGACGCCCGGCCGGCCCGAGCGGCACACCCGGCCCGAGCAGCACACCCAGGCAGAACCACAGGCAGCACGAGCAGAAAGTGGACCATGACGACTCTGTCCGAACCCCAGGTGCAGCAGCACGCCGAACTCGACGACTCCCGGCTCCGGGTGGTGCTGATGCTGGAGATCCAGGACGGCGCCCAGCAGCGCTTCCTGGACGTGTACGAGAAGCTCCGCCACCGGGTCGCCTCGGTGCCCGGCCATGTCAGCGACCAGCTCTGCCAGTCGATCGACGACCCCCGGCAGTGGCTGATCACCAGCGAGTGGAACGACCCCGACTCGTTCCTGGCCTGGGTGGACAGCCCGGCGCACCGCGAGATGGTCAAGCCGATGCACGGCTGCGTCAGCGACCGGTTCCGCTCGCTGCGCTACAACGTGCTGCGGGAGACCTCGGCGGCGGGCGGGGCCACCGGCACCCGCAAGCCCGAGGAGGTCCGGGCCGGCTCGCCGCGCGCGGGCGGGCACCCGGGCATGCCGCAGGTCACCCCCGGCCCGGACGGCGTGATCCGGCACGCGCTGACCTTCACGGTCAAGCCCGGCAGCGAGCGCAAGGTCGCGAAGATCCTCGCGGGCTACACCTCGCCGCAGGCGAAGGTCGACGAGACCACCAGGCTGCAGCGCACCTCGCTGTTCATGCACGGCAACCGGGTGGTGCGGGCGGTCGAGGTGGTCGGCGACCTGGGAGCCGCACTGCGCCACGTGGCGATGCAGCCGGAGATCCGCGCGGTCGAGGAGGCCATCAACCCGTACCTGGAGGAGGACCGCGAGCTGGGCAACCCGGAGGCGGCCCGCGCCTTCTTCGCCCGCGCCGCGCTGCCGGCGGTGCACCATACGCCGGTGGCCGGGACGGTCCGCGGCGAGGTGGAGCGCCAGGCGCTGGTGTACCCCGTCCGCAAGGGCAACGGCGCCGCGGTGGCCAAGCTGCTCGCCGAGCAGGACGGGCTCGCGGCGGCCGACCCGCGGAACCCGGTGCTCGGCGGCACGGTGTTCCAGCGCGAGGACATCGTCGTCCGGGTGGTGGACCTGCAGGCCGAGGCCGGCGCGCAGCCGGCGGCGGCGCTGGGCGTGGGCGACGAGCGCGAGGCGGCCGTGCTCGGCAGCCTGCTGGACCTCGGCCCGGAGGGTGACCTGCGGACCTCGGCCGGCGTCGCGCGGTTCCTCGCCGAGTGCGACATGGGCCTGGTGACCGACCGCAGCTCGCAGGAGTCCTGACCCCGCCCGGGGAGAGGCGACCGTACGACCACTTGGAGGAGAGAGCCATGACCACGCAGTACCCACGTATCGTGCACGTCGACGAGGCAGCGCCCAACCACAAGCGGGGCGGCGAGATCCGCGCCATGCTCACCCCGACCGTGGTGGGTGCCACCAGCGGGTTCATGGGCCTGGCGACGGTGCTGCCGGGCGAGCAGATCAACGAGCACTACCACCCGTACTCCGAGGAGTTCGTATACGTCGTTTCGGGTGACCTGGAGGTCGACCTCGACGGCGTCCCGCACCGGCTCACGCCCGACCAGGGCGTGATGATCCCGATCAACATGCGCCACCGCTTCCGCAACGTCGGCAGCACCGAGGCGCGGATGGTCTTCCACTGCGGCCCGCTCGCCCCGCGCCCCGAACTCGGGCACGTGGACACCGAGGAGGGCCTGGAGTCCGGCCCGCCGGAACACGCCAAGGTGGCCTCGTGACCCGGCGGGTGGCGATCACCGGTATCGGTGTGGTCGCCCCCGGCGGTGTCGGCGTACCGGCCTTCTGGGACCTGCTCACCTCCGGGCGCACCGCGACCCGGGGCATCACGCTCTTCAACCCCGAGGGGTTCCGCTCCCGGATCGCGGCCGAGTGCGACTTCGACCCGGCCGAGCACGGTCTGGACATCGCGACCGTCCAACGCTCGGACCGCTACGTGCAGTTCGCCCTCGTGGCGGCTGCCGAGGCGGTCCGCGACTCGGGCCTCGACCTCCAGGCCGAGGACCCGTGGCGGGTCGGCGTCTCGCTCGGCACCGCCGTCGGCGGCACCACCAGGCTGGAGCACGACTACGCCCTGGTGAGCACCGCCGGCGCCCGCTGGGACGTCGACCACCTGCGGGCGGAGCCGCACCTGCACCGGGCCTTCGCGCCCAGCACGCTGGCCTCCGCCGTCGCCGAGCAGGCCGGCGCCCAGGGGCCGGTGCAGACCGTCTCCACCGGGTGCACCTCCGGTCTGGACGCGATCGGCTACGCCTTCCAGGCGGTCGAGGACGGGCGCGCCGACATCTGCCTGGCCGGCGCGTCGGACTCGCCGATCTCGCCGATCACCGTCGCCTGCTTCGACGCCATCAAGGCGACCTCGGAGCACAACGACGACCCGGCGCACGCCTCCCGCCCGTTCGACCTCAACCGGGACGGCTTCGTGCTCGGCGAGGGCGGGGCCGTGCTGGTGCTGGAGGAGCTGGAGCACGCGAAGCGGCGCGGCGCGCGGATCTACGGCGAGCTGGGCGGCTTCGCGACCTTCGGCAACGCCTACCACATGACCGGCCTGACGCAGGAGGGCCACGAGATGTCGGAGGCCATCGACCGGGCACTGGCCCACGCCCGGGTCGAGCGCACCGACGTCGACTACGTCAACGCGCACGGCTCCGGCACCAAGCAGAACGACCGGCACGAGACGGCCGCGGTCAAGCGCTCACTGGGCGCCCACGCGTTCGAGACGCCGATGAGCTCGATCAAGTCGATGGTCGGGCACTCGCTCGGCGCGATCGGCGCGATCGAGGTCGTCGCCTGCACCCTCGCGCTGGCCCACGGCGTGGTGCCGCCGACCGCCAACTACGAGACTCCGGACCCGGAGTGCGACCTCGACTACGTGCCGCGCACCGCCAGGGAGCTGCCGCTGCGCAACATCCTGTCGGTCGGCAGCGGGTTCGGCGGCTTCCAGTCCGCCGTAGTGCTCAGCAGAACGGGGTGAGAACATGACGGCACGTCAGCAGGGGCGCCGCGCGGTGGTCACCGGCCTCGGCGTGGTGGCCCCCAGCGGCGTCGGCGCCGACGCCTTCTGGAAGGCCACCCGGCAGGGCGTCAGCGTCCTGGACCGGATCGACCGGGAGGGCTGCGACGGCTATCCGCTGCGGGTGGCCGGCGAGGTACGCGACTTCGCGGCGGATGCCGCGATCGACGGCCGCTTCCTCGTCCAGACCGACCGCTTCACGCACTACGCGATGGCCGCGGCCGACCTGGCGGTGGCCGACGCCGGGTTCAGGCCCGACGAGAACGCGCCGTTCGGCGTCGGGGTGGTCACCGCCGCAGGCTCGGGCGGCGGCGAGTTCGGCCAGCGCGAGCTCCAGCAACTCTGGGGCTCGGGGCCGCACTTCGTCGGCCCCTACCAGTCCATCGCCTGGTTCTACGCGGCCAGCACCGGGCAGATCTCCATCCGCGGCGGCTTCAAGGGCCCCTGCGCGGTCGTCGCCAGCGACGAGGCCGGCGGCCTGGACGCGCTCGCCCACGCGGCGCGCTCGATCCGGCGCGGCACGGACGCGGTCGTGGTCGGCGCCGCCGAGGCGCCGCTCGCCCCGTACTCGATGGTCTGCCAGCTCGGCTACCCGGAGCTGAGCCTCGGCGAGGACCCGGCCACCGCCTATCTGCCGTTCTCCGCGGCGGCGAGCGGATTCGTGCCCGCCGAGGGCGGGGCGATGCTGATGGTCGAGGACGAGGGCGCCGCACTGCGGCGCGGCGCCAAGGTCCGGGCCGTACTGGCCGGCCACGGCGCGACCTTCACCGGCGCGTCCCGCTGGGAGGAGTCCCGGGAGGGGCTCGTCCGGGCGATCCGCGTCGCCCTGGACGAGGCGCGCTGCTCGCCCGAGGAGATCGACGTGGTCTTCGCCGACGCCCTGGGCGTCCCGGCCGCCGACCGCGCCGAGGCCCTGGCGCTGGCCGACGCGCTCGGCCCGTACGCCGAACGCGTCCCGGTGACCGCGCCCAAGGCGGGCATCGGACGCGCCTACTGCGGCGCGCCCGTCCTCGACGTGGCGGCCGCGGTCCTGGCCATGGAGGACGGCGTGGTGCCGCCCACCCCCAACGTCACCGAGGTCTGCCACGACCTGGCCCTGGTGACCGGGCACGCCCGGCCCGCCGAGCTGCGCACCGCGCTCGTGCTGAGCCGGGGCCTGATGGGCTCCAACGCCGCCGTGGTGATCCGCCGCGGCAACGGCGAGCGGCCCTGACCGCACCCGGCACCGTCCCCGTATCCACCACGCAACACCCACAGCGATCAGGAGAACCCCACTCATGAGCACTGCCCTCACCCACGCCGAACTCGCCTCGCTGATCAGGACGAGGGCCGGCATCACCGTCGACGCCCTGGACATGGAGAGCCGCCCCGACGTGACCTTCGAGGAGTACGGCATCGACTCGCTCGGCCTGCTCGGCATCGTCGGCGAACTGGAGAACCGGCACTCCACCCGGATCAGCTCGGGAGCCGAACTCTCCAAGACCCCGGCCGAGTTCATCGACGTCGTCAACGCGTCCCTGACCGCGAAGGCAGGTGCCTGAGATGCCCGGGCACACCGACAACGAGATCCTCATCGCCGCCCCCGTCGACCTGGTCTGGGAGATCACCAACGACCTGGAGAACTGGCCGCAGCTGTTCAGCGAGTACGCCTCGGTCGAGGTGCTGAACCGCGAGGGCGACAGCACCACCTTCCGGCTCACCATGCACCCGGACGAGAACGGGCAGATCTGGAGCTGGGTCTCCGAGCGCACGACCGACCGCTCCTCGCTCGCGGTCAAGGCACGGCGGGTCGAGCCGGGGCCGTTCGAGTTCATGGACATCCGCTGGGAGTACGCCGAGCACCCGGCCGGCACCCGGATGCGCTGGATCCAGGACTTCGCCATGAAGCCCACCGCGCCGGTCGACGACAACGGCATGACCAACCACATCAACCGCAACTCGCGGGTCCAGATGCAGCTCATCCGCGAGAAGGTCGAGAAGCAGGCGGGCGACGAATGAGCGAGACCTACCGCACCCTGATCGTCGCCAGGATGAAGCCCGACTCGGCCCACAGCATCGCCGAGGTCTTCGCCGACTCCGACCGGGGCGAACTGCCGCAGCTGGTCGGCGTGACCGGCCGCAGCCTGTTCCAGTTCGGCGACGTGTACGTGCACCTGGTCGAGGCCGACCGCCCGCCGGGGCCGGCCGTCGCCAAGGTCGCCGGGCACCCGGCCTTCCGGGAGGTGAGCGAGCGGCTGCTGCCGTACGTGGACGCCTACGACCCGCTGACCTGGCGCGGACCCCAGGACGCCATGGCCCGTGAGTTCTACCGCTGGGAGCGCGCCGCCGTGGCCCGCTGACACCAGCTGCCCGACCCTCCGAGGGCGCCGTCCGGTCTCCAGCAGACCGGCGGCGCCCTCCGGCATGCGGGCACTGGGCCGAACTGCTGACACCTGATCAGCTCCCCCGGTGCGGCAGGCGGGTGAAGAATCCCGGGAGTCCACCCGAAGGGCCCACGGCGTTACCGTCCCGTGATCTCCCCAGGTGGCAGGACGCCCGGATCTGACTGACCGTGAGAAAGACGCACCGTGCGACTCGGTAGCCGACAACCCGTCGGCGGTCGCACACCGCGCCGGAAGGACCATCCCCATGCGTTCTGCACGCACCCTGCTGACCGGAGCGGCACTCGCCGCCGCCCTCACCGTCGGAGCCCCGGTCGCCGCCGCCTTCGCCGCCGACTCACCCGACCAGGGCAAGACGCTCACCTGGGAGGAGAAGCAGGCCAAGGCGGCCAGCCCCGAGGGCCAGAAGACCTGGGAGGAGAAGCAGGCGACGGGCAAGCCCGACTCCTCCACCTCCTCCGCCGAGGAGGAGAAGGCCCCGCACGGCGGCGTGCACACCGGCGGCGGCGGCATGGCCGTGTCCGGCGGCGGCGCGGCCTCCGGCGCCGTGCTGCTGCTCGGCGGCCTCGGCGTCGGCGCCTACGCGCTGCGCCGCCGCAAGGGTGCGGGCGCCGCGATCTGACCCGCAGCACCCACCCGTACGCTCCCTGCCGTGGCCGCCGCTCAGCGCCGGCCACGGCAGGGCGTGCGAGAGGGCCGGAAGGACACGGGGGCGGGAGGGCTCAGGCAGCGGGGGCGAAGGCGAGGTATCTCTGATGGCTGATCGGACTCCCGGCCGGGAGGGCATCCCCGGACTGCTGCGGGTGGGCATGGCGGCGGCCGCCGTCGGCTGCCTGCTGCTCTACAGCTCGGTGGACGCGTCGCCCGCACCGACCCCGGCACCCGCACCGCCGGCGGTGGCCGCCGCGGTCAGCGCCGCCGGGGCCTCCCCCGCACCGGCCGCACCGGCGCCGGCCGCCGAGCCGGCGAAGCCCGCCAAGCCCGCGGCGCCCGTGCTGGCGCGCTCCGCGCCGACCCGGCTGAGGATCCCGCAGATCGCCGTGAACGCGCCGTTCACCGAGCTGACGCTCGACGCCAACGGGGCGCTGAACGCGCCGGCGCAGGACAACAAGAACCTGGTCGGCTGGTACCGCGGCGGGCCGACGCCCGGTGAACGCGGCAGCGCCGTGGTGGCCGGGCACGTGGACACCAGAACGGGCCCCGCGGTCTTCCTGCTGCTGCGGATGCTGCTGCCGGGCAACAAGATCGAGGTGACGCGGGCGGACGGCACGATCGCGGTGTTCTCCGTCGACTCCGTCCGGACCTTCCCGAAGGACGCCTTCCCCGACGACCTGGTGTACGGCAGGACGAGCGACGCCCAGCTGCGCCTGATCACCTGCGGCGGCTCGTACGACAAGAAGCGCAAGGACTACCTGGACAACGTGGTGGTCTTCGCGCACCTGGAGTCCTCCCGCAAGGCCTGACCCCCCGCCGGCCCGGCGGCCCGCCGACGCAGGCGCTCAGCGGCCGGGCGGGTGGCCGCCCCCACGCGGGGTCGACATGAGATGGGCGAGTACGGCCAGCACCCGGCGGTTGTCGTCGTCGGAGGGAGCGAGCCCCAGCTTGGAGAAGATGCTGGTGCTGTGCTTGGAGACGGCCTTCTCGCTGACGAAGAGCCGGTGGGCGATGGCACTGTTGGAGCGCCCCTCCGCCATGAGTTCGAGCACCTGCCGCTCCCGCTCCGTGAGCCCGCCGAGGGGCTCACCCCGGCCGCCGCGGCCGAGCAGCCTGGTGACCACCTCGGGGTCCATGACCGTACCGCCCCCGGCGACCGTACGGATCGTGTCGACGAACTGGTCGTCACTGAACACCCGGTCCTTGAGCAGGTAGCCGACCCCTCCCGCGCCGTCGGCGAGCAGCTCCCGGGCGTAGATCTGCTCGACGTACTGCGAGAGCAGCAGGATCGGCAGCCCGGGGATCCGCTCCCGGGCGGACAGGGCGGCGCGGAGCCCGTCGTCGGTGTGGGTGGGCGGCAGCCTGATGTCCACGATCGCGATGTCCGGCCGGAACTCCAGCAGCGCGCCGAGCAGGCCCGGCGCGCTGCCGGTCGCCGCCGCGATCTCGAACCCGTGCGCCTTGAGAAGCCTGACCAGCCCCTCCCGCAGCAGGAAGAGATCCTCTGCGACAACTACCCGCACGGCACCTCCATGACCACGATCGTCGGCCCGCCGGGCGGACTGCTGACCGCCAGGATGCCATCGAAGGCCGCCAGCCTCCGCTCCACCCCGGCCAGTCCGCTGCCGGCGGCGGGATCGGCGCCACCCACCCCGTCGTCGGACACCTCGATCCGCAGCAGCCCGTCCGTCCGGCCCGCCCGGATCCGCAGGCTGCCCGCCGAGGCGTGCCGGACGGCGTTGGTCACCACCTCGGCCACGGCGAAGTAGCAGGCCGACTCCAGGGGAGCGTCGAGCCTCGCTGACAGGTCGATCTCGGTCTCGCAGGGCAGCGGCAGGTCCAGTGCCAGCGCCCGGATCGCCTCCCCCAGGCCGCGGTCGGCCAGCATCGGCGGGTAGATGCCCCGGACCAGGCCACGCAGTTCCTCCAGCGCCGCCACCGAGGCGACGCGGGCCTCCACGAGCAGCGCGGCGGCCTCCTGCGGGCTGCTGGTGATCATCTTTTCGGCGGCCCTCAGGTTCATCCCGATCGCGACCAGCCGGCCCTGCGCGCCGTCGTGCAGATCACGCTCGATCCGGCGCAGTTCCGCGGCCGCGGAGGTGACCGCCTCGGCGCGCGTCTCGGTCAGCTCCCGCACCCGCCGGGCCAGCCTGGGATCCGGCCCCCGGCCCAGCAGCCGCCTGACGTCCGGCAGCACGGTCAGCGGCAGCAGCCAGAGCCCCAGGGCCAGCAGCAGCGCCCCCTGGATCCCGCCGAGCACCGCCATGTGGTGACCCAACTCGACGGGCTCGAAGGGGAGGGGCGGCGCGTCCTGCGGCGGGGTACCGGACGTCTCCACCACCAGGGCGCGCCCGAAGCCGCCCTGGACGATGCCGTTCAGCCCGAGCCCCACCAGCCCCAGGGCCGCCAGGTCCGCCGCCGCCCGGGGCCACCGCACCAGCCCGCCCACGACGGCCGCCAGGAGTGCCAGCCCCACCAGGTAGCCCACCACGGCCCGTGCCGGGCCGGCGCTCGGCGACGCGGGCGCCCACGGATCCGGACCGAGCAGTCCGGCCGCCATCACCACGACGGCGGGCAGCAGCAGGGCCCACCGTCCGGGCCCGCGATTCAACGGCCGGGCCGCGGCGAGCCCGGCGAGGGCGGCGAGCGGCAGGACGATCGAGCAGCCCAGCACGAGGTCCGGGCCCGGCAGGCCGGGTACGCGCGTGAACGCGTTCACCAGGGCCAGCAGTTCGCCGGTCACGGCGGCGATCACGGACGGGACCCACTGCCTGGGTGCGCGGACCGGCGGGAGCAGGGCGCCGGCCAGCAGGGCGGTCAGCAGCAGTGCGGTGGGGAGCACCCCGATGGAGGCCAGGTCCGGCACGGTCATGATGACCGAGGAGCCGGTCGATCCGGGGTCGTGCGGGTCGATCCCGGGGTTGTGCAGGTCGGCCGACAGCACCGACGCGCTGCCGTACGCCGCCGTGCCCATGAGCCCCGCCACGACCGGCCGGCCGAGACGCCCGGCGAGGCCGGGCCCGCGCGCCGGCGCCCGCTCCGCCCTGACCGCCAGGACCGCGCACACGGCGGTCAACGCCACGATCACGCCGGGCAGCCAGGCTCCCGCGTACATCGGAAACGGCCACATATCCAACCCCCGTCTGTCTTCGCGCCGCGAGCTGCGGCCCGCAGATCATGCTGGTGCGCGGGGCCGGGCCGGCGCCATGGACCGGGACCTACTTCCCGGGTGGGCAAACACCTACCCCGCCCGGGCGCAGCACCCGGGCGCGGGCACGGGGACGTGCGAAAGCCGGCACCCGGTGGGTGCCGGCTTTCCCGCGCGGGCCGGTCAGGCCTGGACGGTGCTCTCGAAGGCGTGCAGGTACGGGTTGACCGGGCGGACCTCGCCGACCTTCAGGCCGGCCGCCGACATCAGCTTCACCATGCTGTCCTCGGAGTGCTTGGCACCGCCGACGTTCAGCAGCAGCAACAGGTCCATCGCCGTGGTGAACCGCATCGACGGGCTGTTGTCCACCAGGTTCTCGACGACCACGACCCGGGCGCCCGGCCGGGCCGCCTTCACGACGTTGGCCAGCGTGCGCCGGGTGCTCTCGTCGTCCCACTCCAGGATGTTCTTGATGATGTAGAGGTCGGCCCGGACCGGGATCTCGTTGCGGCAGTCGCCGGGGACGAGCCGGGCGCGGTCGGCGAACACGCCGCCCTCGCGCAGCCGGGGATCGGCGCCCGCCACCACCTTGGGCAGGTCCAGCAGGGTGCCGTGCAGGTGCGGGTACTTCTCCAGCAGGCTGGCCAGCACGTGGCCCTGGCCGCCGCCGATGTCGACGACCGAGTCGACGCCGGTGAGGTCCAGGTACTCGGCGAGGTCTGCGGCGGACTGCCGGCTGGAGGTGGTCATCGCCTTGTCGAAGACCTTCGCCGAGTCGCCGGCGTCACTGTGCAGGTAGTCGAAGAACTCCTTGCCGAACACGTCCGGGAAGACGTTCTTGCCGGAGCGCACGGCCTCGTCCAGCCGCGGCCAGGCCTCCCAGGTCCACGGCTCGGTGCACCACAGGGAGATGTAGCGCAGGCTGTTCGGGGCGTCCTCGCGCAGCAGACGGGACATCTCGGTGTGGACGAAGCGGTCGCCGTCGGTCTCGGCGAAGATGCCGTAGCAGGACAGCGCGCGCAGCAGGCGGCGCAGCGGCTTGGGCTCGGTGGTCACGGCCTTGGCGAGGTCGTCCACGGTGGTCGGCTCGTCGCCCAGCGCGTCGGCGACGCCCAGCCGGGCGGCGGCCCGCACGGCGGCGGCGCAGGCGGCGCCGAAGACGAGTTCGCGCAGGCGCATGGCGGCCTGCGGGTCGGTGATCGGTGCGGTGGTCATGGGGCCGTCTTTCTTCTGGTCAGGAGGGCAGCAGAACGGGAGGGGCCGGGAGTTCAGCAGTGTCCGGCGGGCTCGGACACCGCGCAGTGGTTGCGGGTGAAGACGTTGTCCGCGCCGGTGTCGCGGTCGGCGAGGTCGGCCGGGCCGTTGCCGGAGACGTGGTTGCCGCTGACGGTGATCCGGGTGTTGGGCACACCGACGACACTGCGGAAGAGCACGATGCCGCCGGACATCGACGAGCCGCCGACGTTGCCTTCCACCTGGTTGCCGCTCACCAGGGTGTCCTCGGCTCCGGTGAGCAGGATTCCGGTGCCCTGGATGGCGTCCAGACGGGGGTTCGGGGGGCAGTACTTGTTGTTCGCGGTGACCTTGTTCCGGCTGATCGTCAGGGCGCCCGCACGTGGCACGCCCTCGTCGCCGACGATGAACACACCGCCGCAGTTGCCGCTGATGGCGTTGCGCTCGACCGTGAGGTCGCGGGCCCGCCGGACGGTGACGCCGATCCGGTTGCCCTCCAGCCGGTTCTCGCGGATCACCGCGCCCTCGGTGTCGATGGCGCCGCCCTCGTTGTCGACCGTGTTGGCGAGGAAGATCCCGGACTGGCCGTTGCCGGTGGCCTCGTTCCCGGTGAGCATCCCCCGGGTCGACTTCTCCTGGCTGATGCCCTGCTGGCCGTTGCCCTGGACGCGGACGGCGCGGACGGCCATCCCGTCCGTCTCGGAGGCGTTGACGCCGTTCTTGCGGAAGCCGGAGACGGTGAGCGCCTCGATCCGGACGCCGGTGAGGCGGTGGCCCGCGGCGCCCGTGACGCAGATGCCGTGGCCGGCCAGGGCGCAGGCGTTGGCGTCGTCGGCCCCGGGGGTGATCACGGTCTCGGGGCCGGCCCCCCGGATCGTCAGGCCGGAGGTGGTGACCAGCACGCTCCCCTGGTAGCTGCCGGGCAGCAGCTGGACGGTGTCGCCGGGGGCGGCCGCGTCGACGGCCTGCTGGACGGACTCACCGGGCCGGACGAGGTGGCGGGCGGAGGCGTGCGCCGGGGGTACGGCGCCCAGGGTGATCAGGGCCGCGGCGGTGGCCGTGGCCGCGGCGAGGTGGGTGACCCGTCGCGTGGACATGAATCGGAACCTGCTTTCCTTGCGCGATCGCGGGGCGCGGTGCGGTGGGTGACGGCCGGTCGGATCGAAGTCCGCGGGCGGTGCTCCGCCGGGGCGCTCGGGCGGCACACGTGTCCGCCGGTTCGACGCTAGGGGCGATGCCGCGGCCCCGCCACCGGGTGGGCCTGCGGGGCTGACGGACCATCGGCCGGTTGTCGTAACGGGCCGTCAGGGCGGCGCGGGGACGCCGGGGCGGGATCTCTGCAATTTCTTGCAGAAACTTTCAGAAAGCCATTGACGCGCCGCTTCCCGGGACGGGAAGGTCATCACCACCACCCGCACCGAAAGGGCCGCCGCCATGCCCGGACTCCCGCCGCCCGTCGCCGACGAGCGCGACGCACTGCTCGCCTTCCTCACCCAGCAGCGCCAGGCGCTGCGCATCACCGCCCACGGGCTCACCGAGGCCCAGGCCCGCTCCGCGCCCTCCGCCAGCGAGCTCAACATCGCCGGCCTGGTCAAGCACGCCGGCCGCTGCGAACGCGGCTGGATGGACCTCGTCCTCCAGCGCGACAGCGGGCCCCGCCGCGACCCGGACGAGCCGGACACCGGCGACTTCCACCTGGGGCCGGACGAGAGCCTGGCCGGGCTGCTCGTCCAGTACGAGC
Organism: Kitasatospora sp. NPDC057223; assembly: GCF_042669755.1. Taxonomy (NCBI): domain Bacteria; kingdom Bacillati; phylum Actinomycetota; class Actinomycetes; order Kitasatosporales; family Streptomycetaceae; genus Kitasatospora; species Kitasatospora sp. NPDC057223. The sequence goes on from NZ_JBHUWW010000001.1 coordinate 68,884, forward strand.
AGGCCTGCGCCGAGACGGACGCGATCGTGGCCTCGATCGCCGATCTCGGCCGGCCGGTGCCCGTACCGCAGGGCTTCCCGTGGTTCCCCGCCGACCTCAAGGAGTGGTCGGTCCGCTGGGTGCTGCTGCACCTGATCGAGGAGACCGCGCGGCACGCCGGCCACGCCGACATCATCCGCGAGACCGTCGACGGCGCCACCCGGGACCCGCTGATGGCGGCGGCCGAGCAGTGGCCCGACCCGTGGTTCACACCCTGGGAGCCGGCCCCGGCGTCCGGGTGAGGGCCGGTGGCGGGCGGGCGGACGGCGCGTGACAGGCTCGGGGGATGAACGCCGCCGCCCTGCCGCCCGCCGCCCGCAATCCGGTCGGAGCCCACGTCCCGGTCGCCGCGAAGGGGCTGGCGGGCACCGGCCTGGCGTACGCGCGGCGGGTCGGCGCCGAGACCGTGCAGGTGTTCGTGGCCAACCCGCGGGGCTGGGCCACTCCCCCGGGTGACCCGGCCCAGGACGAGGCGTTCCGCACCGCCTGCGCCGAGGAGGACATCGCCGCGTACGTCCACGCGCCGTACCTGATCAACTTCGGCTCGGACACGGCCGCCACCCGGGAGCACTCCGTCCGGTCGCTGCGGCACTCGCTGCTGCGCGGGCGGGCGATCGGCGCGCGCGGCGTGGTGGTGCACACCGGCTCCGCCGTCGGCGCCGCGGCCGACGGCGGCTCGCGGCGGGCCGAGGCGATGGCCCAGGTCCGCGCCGACGTCCGGCCGCTGCTGGACGAGCTGGGCACGCTCGGCGAGGACGCCCCGTGGCTGCTGCTGGAGCCCACGGCGGGCCAGGGCCGCTCGCTCTGCTCGCGGATGGAGGACCTCGCGGAGTACCTGGACGCGCTGGACGGCCACCCGAGGGTCGGGGTCTGCCTGGACACCTGCCACGCCTTCGCCGCCGGGCACGACCTGGCCGCGGCGGGCGGTGTCGGGGCGACGCTGGACGCGCTGGTGGCCGCCGCCGGCCCCGGCCGGCTGCGGCTGATCCACGCCAACGACTCCGAGGACGCGGTGGGCGCCCGCAAGGACCGGCACGCCAACATCGGGGCCGGACAGATCGGTGCGGCGCCGTTCCAGGAGCTGTTCGCGCACCCCGCGACGCGGGGCGTGCCGCTGGTCGTCGAGACGCCCGACCGCAAGCACGGCGGCGACGGCACCGGCCATGCCGCCGACATCGCGCGGCTGAAGGACCTGCGGGCGAAGGCGGCCGCCGAGGGCTGAGCGGCGCCCGAGCTGCCGGGCCGGGGCGGCGGTGGCAGGGTGGTACGAGGAATGCCCGAGCCGCTCAGCACCCGCGAGGGGGCACCCGATGAGTCCGACCCGACGACTGGCCGCACTGCCCTGCGGACGCCGCAGCAAATGGGTGGTCCTGGCGCTCTGGCTGGTACTGGTGGTGGTGGCCGGCCCGCTCGCCGGCAAGCTGATGAGCGCCGAGGACAACGAGGCGTCCAGCTGGCTGCCCGGCAAGGCCGAGTCGACCCAGGTCCTCGTCCTGCAGCGGACCTTCCAGCCCGTCGACACCGCGCAGGCGGTGGTGGTGTACGAGCGGCCGGGCGGCATCACGGCGGCCGACCGGGCCAAGGCCGCCCAGGACGCCGAGGCCTTCGCCGACGCCCCGCACGTGGTCGGCGCCGTGGTCGGCCCGCAGGAGTCGGCCGACGGGCAGGCCCTGCAGACCGTGGTGCCGGTCGACATCGGCAGCAACGGCTGGAACGACCTCAAGCCGGCCGTCGAGGACATGCGGGCGACCGCCGCCGCCGGCAGCGACGGGATGACCACCCACGTGACCGGCCCGGCCGGGATCGGGGCGGACCAGGCGGCGGCGTTCGAGGGGATCGACGGCACCCTGCTGTTCGGCACCGTCGCCGTGGTGATCATCCTGCTGCTGCTGACCTACCGCAGCCCGGTGCTCTGGGTGCTGCCGCTGGTGGCGGCGGGCGTCTCGCTGGCGGCCTCCCAGGCGCTGATCTACCTGCTGGCCGAGCACGCCGGACTGACCGTCAACGCACAGAGCGCCGGCATCCTGATCGTCCTGGTGCTCGGCGCGGGGACGGACTACGCCCTGCTGCTGACCGCCCGCTACCGGGAGGAACTGCGCCGTCACGAGGACCGGCACGAGGCGATGGCGTTCGCCCTGCACCGGGCCGGTCCGGCCATCCTGGCCAGCTCGGCGACCGTGGTCGCCTCCATGCTGTGCCTGCTGGTCGCGCAGATGAACTCCACCCGGGGCCTCGGCCCGGTCTGCGCGATCGGTGTGCTGGTGGCGCTGGTCGCGATGCTGACCCTGCTGCCCGCCCTGCTGGTGATCTTCGGCCGCTGGGTGTTCTGGCCGGTCCGCCCGGCGTACGGCACGCCGGAGCCGACGAAGACGGGCAACTGGGCGCACGTCGGGACGTGGATCGGACGCCGGCCGCGCAAGGTGTGGATCGGCACCGCGCTCGCCCTGGCGGCCTGCTGCGTCGGCCTGGTCTCGCTCAACGCCAACGGCCTGAGCACCGCCGGGACGTTCACCGGCAAGCCCGACTCGGTGGTCGGGCAGCAGGTGCTCGAACAGCACTTCCCCGGTGGCACCGGCGCGCCGCTCACGGTGATCAGCGCGGCGGGCCCGGCGGGCGCCGTGCAGGCCGCGGCCGCCGCCACCCCCGGGGTCGCCGCGACGACACCGCCGGTCACCCACGGCGAACTGGCCGTCTTCCAGGCCACCCTGGCCGACCCGCCGGACAGCCAGGCGGCCGAGGACACCGTGGACCAGGTCCGCGCCGCCGTGCACGCCGTACCGGACGCGAACGCGCAGGTCGGCGGGAGCACCGCGGTGATCCTGGACGCCGGGCGGGCCGCCGCCGCCGACAACCGGGCGATCATCCCCCTGGTGCTGGGCGTGGTGCTGGTGATCCTCGCGCTGCTGCTGCGGGCCGTCACCGCGCCGCTGGTACTGATCGGCACAGTCGTGCTGAGCTACGCGGCGGCGCTCGGCATCAGCGCGTTCTTCTTCGCGCACGTCTTCCACTTCGAGGGCCAGGACAACGCGTTCCCGCTGTTCGTGTTCGTCTTCCTGGTCGCGCTCGGCATCGACTACAACATCTTCCTGATGACCCGGGTGCGCGAGGAGGCGGGCCATCGCGGCACCCGGGCGGGCGCGGTGGCGGGCCTGGCCGCGACCGGCGGCGTGATCACCTCGGCCGGCCTGATCCTGGCCAGCACCTTCGCCGTCCTGGGCACCCTGCCGGTGGTGGGCTTCGCCGAGATCGGCTTCGCGGTGGCCCTGGGCGTGCTGCTGGACACCCTGATCGTGCGGTCGGTGCTGGTCACCGCGTTGACCATCGACCTCGACCGGCACATGTGGTGGCCGAGCCTGCTGTCGCGCCGACGCGAGGAACTGACGGACCGCCGGCGGGCGGACGTGAGCTGACAGCACGGCCGACGCAACGATGTTGGCCAGACAAGTTCCGGACGAGTTCACCCGCTGATCGTCCGACGTCCTGCCGGGCGTGGGGAGCGGGGCGTTGACTGCCCGCAGCCCGTCGCTTGACGGGGTCAGGACATCTCGCCACAGTCGCCACGGAGCCCTTGATGCCCCTCCCCACCCTCCGCCGCCCCCGCCGCCGCACCCCTCGTCTCGCCGCCGCGGGCGCGGTCGCCGCGGCCCTGCTCGCACCGCTCGCGACCGCCCCGGCGGCGCACGCCGCGACGCCCGCGTCCGTACCAGCGCTCAACGTGCTCACCTACAACGTCTTCCTGATGAGCAAGAACCTGTACCCGAACTGGGGCCAGGACACCCGCGCCAGGGCCATCGCCTCGGCCGGCTTCTTCCAGGGCCACGACGTGGTGGTCCTCCAGGAGGCCTTCGACAACGCCGCCTCCGACCTGCTGACCTCGCAGGCCTCGGCCGCGTACCCGTACCACACCCCCGTCGTCGGCCGCTCGACCGGTGGCTGGGACGCCACCGGAGGGAGCTTCAGCTCCAGCACCCCGGAGGACGGCGGGGTCACCCTGCTCAGCAGGTGGCCGATCGTGCACAAGGAGCAGTACGTCTTCAAGGACGCCTGCGGATCGGACTGGTACTCGAACAAGGGCTTCGTCTACGCCGTCCTCGACGTCGCCGGCGTCCGCACCCACGTGATCGGCACGCACCTGCAGTCGACCGACACCGGCTGCTCCGCCGGCCAGCCGGCCTCCGTCCGGGCGGCGCAGCTGCGCGCGATGCGCTCGTTCGTCGACGCGAAGAACATCCCGGCGGCCGAACCCGTCCTGATCGCCGGCGACCTCAACATCGACTCGCACGGCAGCGAGTACCCCTCACTGCTGGCGAACGCGAACGTCGCGCCCGCCGACAGCCGCACGGGCTGGGCGAACTCCTTCGACACCGTCGACAACTCCGTCGCCGCCTACCGCTACCCCGGCGAGCCCAAGGAGGACCTCGACTACGTGCTCTACCGCGCCGACCACGCGCGGCCGGCGAACTGGCACAACGAAGTCCTGCACGTGCACAGCGCGCCCTGGACGGTGACCAGTTGGTTCAAGGACTACACCTACACCGACCTCTCCGACCACTACCCGCTGAGCGCGGGCTGACCGCCCGGGGGCGCCCGGCCACCGGGCGCCCCCGCCCGTTCTCAGGAGGCGTCGAGCGGCCGGAGGAAGCGGCGCTCGTACCGCTTGATGCAGCGGGTGCTGCGGGCCAGTTCGAAGGCCGCCTGGCACTCCGGGTCGGACATGCTCTCCGTACGGTACTGCTCGTACCGGGCCATGCTGGGGAAGGAGAACAGGGCGTACGCGATGTCGCTGTCGCCCTCGCTCGGCAGGAAGTAGCCGTGGTGCGTCCCGCCGAGGCGGTTGACCAGCCCGACCCAGCGGCGGCCGTACTCCTCGAAGACCTCCAGCTGGTCGGCGTCGATCTCGTACTTCAGGTGGATGGTGATCATGCCCCCATCCTGCCGCAGGACTTACCGGGCCCCGGCCACCCGGACGACTGATCCGGCATGCAGCGGGAGGACGGTCGGCCTAGCGTGCGTCTGGAGGGGGCACCACCGACCGAGAGGGAAATCCCGATGGCAGGGAAGTTCGAGCTCTACACCGACGAGACGGGCCAGCACCGGTTCCGGCTCAAGGCGAGCAACGGGACCGTGATCGTGACCGGTCACCCGCACGAGACGCGGGACGACTGCATCAAGAGCATCGAGTCGATCAGGAAGCTCGCGCCCTACGCGGAGCTCAAGGAGGCGGCGGGCAGCCCGGCCTGACCCCGCACGCTCCCCCGGGCCGGCCGCCCTCCGAGGCGGCCGGCCCGGCCGTGTGCGGGGCCGGCCGGCGCGTTCGGGCCGCCGCCGCGCTCAAATCGCCTGCATGCGTTCGTCTGTTCGACATATCCCTTTGGCCGGACGCACGCCGGACGCGGACAGAACGATGGCATGCGTGTCGCCATCGTCACCGAATCCTTCCCGCCCGAGGTCAACGGCGTTGCCCACAGCGTGCTGCGGACGGCCGAACACCTCGTACGGCGCGGCCACCAACCCCTGGTCATCACACCGGCCCCCGCGCGCGGCTCGCACTGCCCGCCGCACTCCTTCGGCCCGGACGGCACCCCGCTGCCCGTCGTCCGGGTCCCCTCCGTCCCCCTCCCCGGCTACCCCCAGGTCCGGATCGCGCTGCCGAGCCGGCAGCTCGCCGCGGCAGTCTCCGGACACCGGCCCGACCTGGTGCACCTCGCCAGCCCGTTCGTCCTCGGCGCCCGCGGCATGGAGGTCGCGAAAGCGCTCGGCCTGCCCGCCCTCGCCGTCTACCAGACCGATCTGGCGGGCTACGCCCAGGCGTACCGGGTCGGGCGCGGGCTCGGTGAGGCGGCGGCCTGGCACCGGATCAGGACCGTGCACCGCGCGGCGAACCGCACCCTGGCACCGTCCACCCCCGCCGCGCAGGACCTCACCGCCCACGGCGTGCCGAGGGTGCAGCTGTGGCCGCGCGGCGTGGACTCCGTCCGCTTCCACCCCCGGCACCGGGACGAGGCGCTGCACCGCGCCCTGGCGCCCGGCGGCGAGGTGCTGGTCGGCTACGTCGGGCGGCTCGCGCCCGAGAAGCGCGTCGACCTGCTGGCCGGGGCGTCGGCGCTGCCCGGCGTCCGGGTGGTGGTGATCGGGGACGGGCCGTCCGCGCCCTCGCTGCGGGCCGCCATGCCCGGCGCGGTATTCCTGGGACGCAAGACGGGCGAGGAGCTGGCCCGCTGCTACGCCAGCCTCGACCTGTTCGTGCACACCGGCCCGCTGGAGACGTTCTGCCAGACCATCCAGGAGGCGATGGCCAGCGGAGTCCCGGTGGTCGGACCGGCCGCCGGCGGCCCGCTGGACCTGGTCGGCCACCGCCGCACCGGCCTGCTGGTACCGCCCCGCGACGGCCGGGCCGTCACGGCGGCGGTCGCCGCGCTGGCCGCCGACGCCGAACTGCGGGCCGCGTACGGGCAGGCCGGACGCGCGGACGTGACCGCGCGTACCTGGGAGGCCGTCGGCGACCTGCTGCTGCGGCACTACGCCGAGGTGATCGCCGAGCACCGCGGCGAGGCGCCGGCCGCCGCCCCGCTGCCGCTGCCGCTGCCCGCCGCGCTGCCGGCCACGGCCGCCGTCGCCGAGGGGCAGCCCGCATGAACTCCTCGCTGCGCATCGTCCGGCTGGCGAACTTCGTCACGCCGGTCTCCGGCGGCCTGCGCACCGCCCTGCGCCACCTCGGCGCCGGCTACCTGGCGGCCGGGCACGAGCCGGTACTGATCGTCCCCGGGCCGCGTCGGCGCGAGGAGAGCACCGGGCAGGGCCTGGTGATCACCCTGCCGGGGCCGGTGCTGCCCGGCAGCGGCGGGTACCGGGTGCTGACCGACCGGCAGGCCGTCACCCGCACCCTCGCCTCGCTCGCGCCCGACCGGCTGGAGGTGTCCGACCGCACCACGCTGCGCTGGACGGGCGCCTGGGCCCGGCGCAACGGCGTGCGCTCCACGATGGTCTCGCACGAGAGCGCGACCGGCCTGCTGCGCACCTGGGGCCTGCCGGGCGCCCCCGCGCGGGCGCTGGCCGACCGGCTCAACTCCCGTACCGCGCAGGCGTACGACACGGTGGTCTGCACGACGGAGTGGGCCGCCGCCGAGTTCCGCCGGATCGGCGCCGGGCAGGTCGTACGGGCCCCGCTCGGGGTGGACCTGGAGCTGCTGCACCCCCACCGCTTCGCCGCGAGCCGGGAGCGGGCCCGGGCCCGGTACGCCGGGCGCGGCCAGGTGCTGCTGGTGCTCTGCTCGCGGCTGTCGGCGGAGAAACGGCCGGAGCGCGCCCTCGACGCGCTGGCGGAGCTGCGGCGGCGCGGCACGCCCGCCGTGCTGACGGTGGCGGGCACCGGGCCGCTGCTCCCCCGGCTCGCCGCGCGGGCCCGCCGGCAGCGCCTGCCGGTGCGGTTCCTCGGGCACGTGGTCGGGCGGGAGACCCTGGCGGAGCTGCTGGCCTGCGCGGACGTCGTGCTCGCCCCGGGCCCGGTGGAGACCTTCGGCCTGGCCGCGATGGAGGCACTCGCCTGCGGGACGCCGGTCGCGGTGAGCCGGCACTCCGCGCTGCCCTCGCTGGTCGGCCCGGCGGGCGTCGCCGCGGAGGACTCCGGGACGGCCTTCGCGGACGCCGTGCTGGAGCTGCTGGAGCGGCCGGAGCACGCTCGGCGGGAGGCGGCCCGGGCGCGGGCCGAGGAGTTCGGCTGGCCCGCCGCGGTCGCCGGGTTCCTCGCGGCGCACGGCGCCACCGCGGCCCTGGACGCGCCCCGGGGGCGGCGATGAGCCCCCGGCCGGCACCACCGACGGACGGCCCGCTGCGGTTCGCCGCCCTCGGGGACTCGCTCACCGAGGGCATCGGCGACCCCGTGCACGGCGGCTGGCGCGGCTGGGCCGCCGTACTCGCCCGCACGCTGACGACCGAGCCGGCGGAGGTCGAGTTCGGCAACTTCGCCCGCAGCGGCGCACTCAGCCGCGACCTGACGACCGAGCAGCTGCCCGCCGCGCTGGCCCTGCGCCCGGCCCTGGCGGCCGTCGTGGTCGGCGGCAACGACACCCTGCGGGCCGGCTTCGACATCCACCGCACCACCCGTGAGCTGGACACCGCGCTCCGCGCGCTGGCCGAGGACGGCGCCCGGCTGCTCACCGCCTGCCTGCCCGACCCCGGTGTGCTGCTGCGGCTGCCGCAGCCGCTGGCCCGCCCGCTCGCGCGCCGGATGCGGGCCGTCAACACCGTGGTGCACGAGCTGTCCGCCCGCTACGCGACCGTGCACCTGCACCTGGCGGAGCTGCCGTGGACGACGGACCGCAGCCTGCTGAGCGTGGACCGGCTGCACCCCAGCGCGAAGGGCCACCAGCTGATCGCCCGCGGGTTCCACGCCGCGCTCACCACGGCCGGCCACCCGCTCGGCCCGGCGCCCCGGGCGGACGTCTGCACGCCGCCGCCGGGCCGGGCGGCCGACCTGTGGTGGATGGCCACCCGGGGCACCCGGTGGGTGGCCGGGCGCAGCACCGACCTGCTGCCGGGCCTGCTCGCGCTGGCCGCCGCCGAGGGGCGCGGGCGGCTGCGCGGTGCCACGGCCCGGCTGGACGAGCAGATGGCCCGGGCCGCCTCGGCCGCGCTGGCGGGCCTGCCCCCGGGCGCCGCCGCCCAGCGCTGAGCCTACGGACGAGAGGACGGACGGAAGGGAGGGATTATCGGTCAGGACTCGTCCGATGAGCGGTGCACCGGGCCGCCGCTGGTCCACACTGGGGACATGCAGAAGTCGATCATTGACGTCCTGAGCGGCCGGCGGGTCGAGTCGGTCAAGGGCGGCGTCCAGCTGGACATCGTGCTGTCCGGGCCGGTCACCGTCCGGGTGGAGAACGAGTTCCGGTTCGCCCTGCCGTCGGAGGTCGAGCACTTCTACCCGGGCCTCACCTTCGAGCCGACCGAGGCGCTGCTCGGCCTGGTCGGCCACACCCTCGCCGTGGCCCGGGTGACCATGGCCGGCGGCCTGGAGCTGGCCTTCGAGGCGGACCGGACGCTGTCCGTACCGCCGGACGCGCGGCGGCCGCCGTGGAGCGTCCTCACTCCGCACGGCGCCGTCTGCACCGCGCTGGAGGGCGGCGAGGTGGTGTGGGCCTGACCGCGGGCCCACGGAGCGTCAGGTCACCCCGGCCACCGGCCGGGTGATGCCGCCGACCGGGTGATGCCGGGGTTGACCGGCGGGCACTGCGGGGGATCAGTGCACGCATGCGGCATTCTTCACATTATCGTTTCAGCCAGGACCGGGGCTCCCGGCCCTCGTCCCGCGCGGCCGTCCTGTTCTGCCTGTCGACCGTCATAGCCGGCTGCGCCGGGCAGAGCACGCCCTCCCCGGCACCCGCGCCCAGCGCCGCGCCCGCTCCCACGGCGGACCGCGTCGGGCTGCCCCCCGCCGTCCTGCCCGCCGCCCCCGCCGTGCTGCCCGGCGCCGCCCGCCGGCAGGAGGCCACCGGCGCCGACGCGGTCGCCGCCCGGGAGGAGGCCACCCGCCGGATCCTCGCGACCGTCCGCGCCTGGGGGCTCGACGCCCGCCCGCTGACCGCGCCCGAACCGCCCGCGAGCCCGCCCGTACTGCGCTCCGACCCACCGCAGGTGATCGTGCGGGACGGCCTGCCGCCGGTCGTCCGCCGGGTGCCCACCACCGACCGGGTCGTGTTCCTGACCGTGGACGACGGAGCCGAGAAGGACCCGGAGTTCGCCCGGATGGCGCGCGAGCTCGGCATCCCCTTCACCGCCTTCGTCTCCGGCTACCTGGCCCGCCCGGACTACGGCTACTTCCGCGGCCTCGCCGCCCAGGGCGAACCCGTCCAGAACCACACCCTCAACCACCGCGACCTGCGGAAACTGACGTACGAACAGCAGCGCCAGGAGATCTGCGGCCAGCAGGACGAGCTGGAGCGCGAGATCGGCGCCCGCCCCCGGCTGTTCCGGCCGCCGTACGGCGAGTACACCGACACCACCCTGAAGGCCGCCGGCTCCTGCGGCATCGAGGCGGCCGCCCTCTGGAACGAGGAGGCGTTCGCGGACCACATGGAGTGGCGCTACGCCGACCAGCGCCTGCACCCGGGCGACATCATCCTCACCCACTTCCGCGGCCCCACCCTCTGGAAGGGCACCATGCCCGACATGCTGCGGCGGGTGCTGAACACCGTCACCGAGCAGGGCTTCGCGCTCGCCCTGCTCGACGACTACCTGTGACCGCCGCTCGTCACCGCTCCCCGCTCCGCCCGGCGGGGCACCGGTCGCCCCGGGTCAGCGCGTACCGGCCGAACACCCGGTAGCTGCCGGGCCCGGGCGCGTGCAGCACCGTCCAGTCACCGGAGGCGGCGAGGCACGCCGCCGCCGTTCCCGCGGGCCCCCGGACGCCCAGCCAGGGCGACCAGGGGATCCGCAGCAGGACGGGCCCCGCGACGGTGACCTCCACGGTGAGGGCGGCGGCCCCGGCCCGCGTCACGGTCGCGGGCGGTTCGGCCAGCGGAGCGGCGTCGGCGACCCGGAAGAGCCGCCAGCGGTCGTCCTGCCAGACCGGGCTGAGCCAGGGGTGGCCGGCCGCGACGATCCGGGCCTCGTCCACGGCGGCGTCGTCGGGTGCGTCGGCGGGCAGTACCACGTAGCCGACGCCCCAGTGGCGCAGCCAGGCGTGGTACGCGTCCGGGGTGAGGGGCTGCGCGGAGTAGAACAGCGGATTGCGGGCGACGTCCGCCTGCCGGTTCCAGCCCCGGGCCAGGTTGACGTACGGCGCGATGCCGGAGGCCTCGATGTGCGAGCGCAGCGGCACCACCTCGACCCGGCCCCGGTCGGCCCCGACCCGGCGCAGCTCGGCGACCAGCGGTGCGGTGTCCTGGGCGGTGGCCGACACGGGGACGGAGACGGCGAGGTCCCCCGCGGGTTTGACGGCCTGCCAGAACGCGACGACGAGGAAGGCGCCGCCCGCGGCCAGCGCCCGCCGGCCCGCCCGCGCGCCGCTGCCGGCGTGCCGCAGCCCGGCGGCGAGCAGGACGGTGCCCGCGAACAGCAGCGGCAGCCGCTCGACGTTGCTGCCGACCGGTGAGGGCACCGCCCAGGCGAGGGCCGCCCCGGCGCCGTACACGGCCGCGCCCGCGCGCACCGTGCGCCATTCGCGCGGCGCGAGCAGCGCGACCGCGACGGCGGCGGCGACGAGCGGCAGCGCCACGTACCAGTCGAAGGGCTGCTCGCCCCGGAACGGGAACAGCAGCGCCGTGCCGGCCAGCACGAGCACCGGGCCGGCCGCCAGTACGCAGGCGTCCCGGCGGCGGCCGGTGAGCTGCAGCGCGGCGGCCACCACCAGCAGGAACAGCCCCGCGAGCGGACTGCCCATGGTCGCCGGAGCAGCCGTCGCCAGGACCGCCCAGGACCGGCCGCCGTGGTCGCGCGGCGCCGTACGGGCCACCGGCGGGAACAGCAGCACGACCGCCGCCAGGCCGAAGGCCACGCCGATGGCGAAGGTCACCCGGCCGGACGCGACGTTGCACCACAGCGCGACCGCCGTCCACAGCGCCGGGAGTATCGGTCGGGCGACCTGCGGGCGCAGCAGCAGCCTGGCGGCCAGCGCGGCGGAGAGCGTACCCGCGAGGACACCCGCCGTACGGACCCCGAGCCAGCCCATCAGGTAGGGCGCGATCAGGCTGTAGGACGCGGTGTGCATGCCGCCGTACCAGGACAGGTTGTACGCCGCGCCCGGATGGCGGCTGGTGAACTCCGTCCAGGCGTACTGGGCGGCCAGGTCGCCCGCGTCGTGCGCCAGGAAGAGCGCCCACACGCCGTGCAGCACCGCCGCCAGCAGGGTGGCCGCGGCCACCGGGCCGCGCAGGGCTCGCAGCGCGGCGGGGCCGGGGCCCGGGACGGCGGCGAGGTCGGCCGGTCCCGAGATGGTCATCGGCTCACTCTCCGCACGGACGGGGACTCCGGAGACAGCCGGGGAGTCCAGAGATAGCAGACCCGCCGCCGCCGGTCGGCGGGGGCGCGCAGGGCGGCGGCGGAATCCCCCCGACCGCCGTTGCCGCCGGGCCCGCCGGGGCCGCGCACGGCCGGCACTGTCGGTGGCGGTCGCTACCCTCGGCCCATGCCGATGCTGACGGAGATCGATCTCGAACTGCCCGACGGCCGCACCCTGCACGTGTACGACACCGGTACCGGGGGCGCCGACGCGCTCCCCGTGGTCTGGCACCACGGCACGCCGAACGTGGGCGCACCGCCCGAGCCGCTGTTCCCGGTCGCCGAACGGCACGGCATCCGCTGGGTGTCCTACGACCGGCCCGGGTACGGCGGGTCGAGCCCCCACCCCGGGCGGGACGTCGCCTCGGCCGGGCGGGACGTCTCGGCGGTGGCCGACGCCCTGGGCCTCGGCCGCTTCGCGGTGATGGGCCACTCCGGCGGCGGGCCGCACGCGCTGGCCTGCGCCGCGCTGCTGCCCGAGCGCGTCCTCGGGGTGGTCTGCGCGGCGGGGCTCGCGCCGTTCGGCGCCGAGGGGCTGGACTGGTTCGCGGGGATGGGGCCCGCCGGCGAAGCGGACCTGCGGGCGGCCGTCCGGGGCCGGACGGCGCTGGCGGAGCACCTGGCGGCGAGCGGGTTCGATCCGGAGCTGTTCACCGCAGCGGACCTCGCGGCACTGGACGGAGCCTGGGCCTGGCTGGGCGCGGTGGCCGGGAAGGCACTGGAGACGGAGGCCGGTGCGGACGCGATGGTGGACGACGACCTGGCCTACGTCCGGCCGTGGGGTTTCGACCCCGGGCAGCTGGCCGCGCCGGTGCTCGTCCTGCACGGCGGCCGGGACCGGATCGTCCCCGCGGCGCACGGCGAATGGCTCGCCCGGCACTGCCGCGCCGCCGAGCTGTGGCTGCGCCCCGACGACGGGCACGTCTCCGTCCTGGACTCCGCGCCGGACGCGCTGCGCCGGCTGCTGGAGCTCACCGCGGGAGGCCGCTGAGCCGCCCCGTCCCGTGGCGCGCCACGGGCGAGCGGGCGGGCGGGCACGCGACCGGGCCGCTAGCGTCGGACGGGGCGCGGCCGCCGGCCGCGACGGCAACGGACGAGAGGGAGAACCCGTGGACTACAAACTCGAACTGGTGGCGGTACCGGTCTCGGACGTGGACCGGGCGAAGGCCTTCTACACCGAGCAGGCCGGCTTCACCGCCGACCACGACCACCGGGTCAGCGACGAGATCCGCTTCGTCCAGCTGACGCCGCCGGGCTCGGCCTGTTCGATCGCGTTGGGCACCGGCATCACCGACACCCCGCCGGGCTCGGCCCAGGGCCTTCAGCTGGTGGTCTCGGACATCCGGGCGGCGCACGCCGAGCTCAAGGGCCGCGGAGTGGACGTGAGCGACGTCCAGGAGTTCCCGTGGGGCCTGTTCGTGTTCTTCAGCGACCCGGACGGCAACGGCTGGGCGGTGCAGGAGATCCCGGCCAGGGGCTGACCCCGGCGGGCGGACTGCGGCCCCCGCGCGACCGTGCCAGGCTGGTCGGCGGGGGCCACGACAACGCCCGGAGGTGGCGCCATGAGCGTCAAACCCATCCCTGACGGCTACCCGCGGGTCACGCCGTACCTGTACGTCGACGGCGCCGCGGCGGCCATCGACTTCTACGCCGAGGTGCTCGGTGCGGTCGAACGGGTGCGGATGCCCGGGCCGGACGGCAAGGTCGGCCATGCCGAACTGCGGATCGGCGACTCGCTGATCATGCTCGCGGACGAGTTCCCGGACATGGGCGCGCGGTCCCCGAAGGCGGTCGGCGGGTCACCCGTGACGATCTTCGTGTACGTGGAGAACGTGGACGAGGTGCACGCCCGCGCGCTGGCCGCCGGTGCCACCGAGCTGTCACCCGTGCAGGACCAGTTCTACGGCGACCGCTCCGGGGGGTTCGAGGACCCGTTCGGGCACCGCTGGAACATCGGCACCCACATCGAGGACGTCGGCCCGGAGGAGATGTCCGAGCGGATGGCCCGGATGGCGGCCGGCGGCCAGGACGCGGCGGCCGGCTGACCGGTGACCGACTGACCCGGGGCCGCCCCTGTTGAATCGGGCCGCCCCCCGGGGGAAGACTTGTCCGTGGCACATCCCGGGGCCCGGGAGCGTCCGGGCCCCGTTACCCCGGCGGCGTGCCGCGGCCCCCGCCGACGTCGACCTGCTGATCGAGACCTTCCGGGGCACCACGCTGCCCCGGCTGCAGACCCTGGACGGACTGATCAGTGCCGCGCTGTTCGTCGACCGCACCCGGGGGCGCGGCATGGTCGGTGCCATCTTCACGGACCGGGCGGCGCTCGCCGCGTCCCGGGCCGGCCAGGCCGCCGCCCGGGGCGAGAGCGCGGCCAAGGCGCACGTCGCGGTGACGGGCCTGGAGGAGTTCGAGGTCGTCTTCGCGGACGTCGACCCGGTCTGAGATCCGGTCCGGGGGCCGCGCCGGGGGCCGTTCAGGGACGGGTCTCCCCCGTGGGCAGCCGCAGCTCGGCGACGGCACCGCCGGCCGGATCGTTGCGCAGGATCAGCTCGACACCGATGGCCTCGGCGTGCCCCTGCGCGATGGTGAGCCCCAGCCCGTGCCCGTGCCCCCGCTCACGCGCACCGGTGCGGAACCGCTGCGGCCCGTCCCGCAGGACGTCGTCGGGGTAGCCCGGGCCGTGGTCGCGAATGGTGAGCGTCGCGCCCGCCACCCGTACCTCGACCGGGGCCGCGCCGTGCCGCAGTGCGTTGGCGAGCAGGTTGGAGACGATCCGGTCGAGCCGGCGCGGGTCGGTGGTGACCGCGGCGCCGGACTCGACCCGTACCCGCACGGCCGGGTCGGCGGACCCCACCATCGCGGTCACCAGCGGCCCGAGCCGGACGACGGCGAGGTCGGCGCTCTCGGCCCGGGCGTCGAGCCGGGAGACCTCCAGCAGATCCTCGGTGAGCCCGCACAGGAACCGCACGCGGTCCCGCACCAGTTCGGTCGGACGGCCCGGCGGCAGCAGTTCGGCGGCGGTCAGCAGGCCGGTCAGCGGGGTGCGCAGTTCGTGCGCCACATCGGCGGTGAAGCGCTGCTCGCCGGCCAGCCGGCTGCGCAGCACACCCGACATGGAGTCGACGGCGGCGGCGAGTTCGGCCACCTCGTCGCGCGGGCCGCCGAGCGGGCCGATCCGCGCGGTGAGGTCGCCGTGCGCGATGCTGCGCGCGGTGCGGGCGGCCGTCCGCAGCCGGCTGCTGATCCGGTCGGCGGCGAACACCCCGGCCAGGACGGTGACCACGACGGCGAGCGCGGCGGAGAGCAGGATCGTCCGGTCCAGGTCGGCGACCGCGCGTTCGTCCTCCCGGTACTCGACCCGGACGGAGAACACCTTGCCGTCGCTGCCGGCCGCCGCCCACATCGCCGTCCCGTTCGGCCCCGGGCCGAGCATCGAGCCCTGGTGGCCCTGCGCGGCCAGGTCGCGCAGGGTGGCGGGCAGCGCCGGGTCGTCGGCCACCTCGCCGGTGTGCTGGTAGTCGGTGAGCAGCGGGTCGAGCGCGGCCGTGGCGGAGCGGCGGGCCTGCTCGGTGTGCTGGCGCACCGAGGCCTGATGGACCAGCAGGCCGAGCGTCAGGGCGACCAGGAAGGACACCACGGCCACCGTGACGGCGATCTGCCGGCGCAGGTTCACCGCAGCCGCCGCAGCTTGTAGCCGAAACCCCGGATGGTCTCGATCCGCTCCGCACCGATCTTGGCGCGCAGCCGCTGCACGTGGACGTCCACCACCCGGGTGTCGGCGCCCCAGGAGTAGTCCCAGACGCGTTCCAGCAGGGTCTGGCGTTCCAGCACCACACCGGGTGCCGCGGTGAACTCCAGCAGCAGCCGCAGCTCCGTCGGGGTGAGCGGGACCGGCCGGCCACCCGGACCTCCATCGCCCCGGTGTCCACCTCCAGCCCGTCGATCTCCCGCAGGGTGTGTGCGGGGGCCGGGGCGGCGGGAGCGGCCGGCGGCGCCGCGAGCGGCTGGGCGCCGATGCCGGCCCGGCGGAGCACGGTACGGATCCGGGCCACCAGCACCGCCGTCTCGAACGGCTTGACGATGTAGTCGTCGGCCCCGGCCTCCAGACCGGAGATCACGTCGATCGGCTCCGTCCGGGCCGACATCATCAGGATCGGCAGCAGGCTCTCCTCGCGGATCCGGCGGCACAGGCCGACCCCGTCGAGCAGCGGCAGCATCACGTCGAGCAGCAGCAGGTCGGGCGGATCGGCCCGGAACCGCTCCAGGCCCTCCAGCCCGTCGGCGGCCGTGTCGACGGGGAAGCCGTACCGCTCCAGCGCCATCCGGGTGGCCTCGCGGATCACCTCGTCGTCCTCGACCAGCAGGATCCGCGGCACACCGGGGGTGCTCACGGGCGCCCCGTCGGGGTGGAGCGCGGGACGGCGGCCGAAGGGACGGCGGGAGCGGCCGGAGCGGCGCCCGGGACCACGCTGGGCGCGGGGGCGTCTCCGGCGCCGGATCCCGCGCCGGGCCGGGCCGTCCTCGGCGCGGCGGACGGATGGGCCGGTTCGGACGCCACCGGGGTGGGCACGCAGCCGGGTACGTCGGCGGCCGGCCCGGTCGCCCGGATCTGCCGGCTCTCGAACGCCATCCGGAGGCCGTTCCAGTGGTACGTGCTGTTCGTCTCGGTCGCCTCACTGGTCGGCTCGTGCACCAGCAGGTCCGCCCCGACGGTGTCGGCGCTGAAGCCCGGCAGGGCCTGGAGGGCCAGCACCGGCAGGAGCTGACGCTCGTGCAGGGTGTACACGTGCAGGAACGCCCTCCGCTCCGGGGTCAGCACCGCCGTGAGGAGTTCGTCCCGCCCGTCCCCGGTGAGGTCCCGGTACTGCGCGGGGCGGACCTGGCAGCCGGTGCAGCCGGCCAGGGCGGCCCGCTCGTCGCTCTGCAGCGCCGGGTCCGCGCCCAGCAGGGCCGGCACGTCGACCGCCCTGATGTCGTCGCCGTCCGCGACGACTCCCGGCACCGGGACGGGCGCCGACTGGGGGGTCGGCGTACCGGACGGCGCCTGCGGCACGTCCGCGGCCTGCCAGAGCAGCCGGGGGCTCGGGGGACTCGGGGGGCTGGTGACGGCGCGGGTCCGCCCGGCGTCGTGGAGCCCGCCGGCGGAGGTGCAGCCGGTGGTGACCGCGACGGCCAGGACGGCGAGGAGCACACCCCGTCCCGCCGCCGTGCGGCTGAGCCATGTCCTCACGTGGTGGGCATCCTTCGGGTTCGGGAGTGTGCGGCGGGTGCACGCGGCGGAGCGGACGGATCGTCCTCGCCCCTGTCCATCACGCACCGCGAGGCACCCCGGTTGCATGTGCTGAGCTGCGGGTCTCCGGTGTCAGCCGGTCGGTGCCAGGTCGGCGAGGACGATGATGTTGTCGGTGTAGTGGCCGTCCGCGGCCACCTTCCCCCCGCAGGTGACGAGCCGCAGTTGCGGGGTGTCGGTGTTGCCGTAGACCGCCTGGGTGGGGAATCCGCTCTTCGGGGCCTGCCGCAGCTCCCGCACCCGGAAGGTGACGGTGCTGCCGTCCTGGCGGCGGATGTCGATCCGGTCGCCCGGCCGCAGCTGCGGGAGGCGGTGGAAGACCGCCGGGCCCTTGCGGGTGTCCAGGTGGCCGAGGATGACGGCCGGGCCGGTCTGGCCGGGCGCGGGGCCCTCGCGGTACCAGTCGACCTGCCCGGGGCGGTCGGCCGGCGGCACCTCGACGGTGCCGTCGGGGTTCAGGCCGCCGCCCTCGACCGGAGCGTCCACTCCGATCCCGGGGATCAGCAGACGCACGGGCGGTGACGCCGCGGCGGCGGGATCCGGGGTGGGCGCCGTCGGCACGGGTGTGGGTGCGGGCGCGGCCGTCCCGGGGATGCCAGGCCCGGTGGGGGCGGTGGCCGGTTCGGGGGCCCGGCCGGCGTACTCGATCCGGACCGGGGCGTGCTCCGGCGCCGGGAGGAGGACGAGGGCCGCCAGGGCGAGGGAGAGACTGCCGGCCGCCGCGGCCGGCGCCCACGAGGGGCGCCGGCTGCGACGGGTCCGGTCAGCCCTGTGCGCCGGCACGGCGCCGTACGACGGCGAAGCCGATGCCCGCCACGCCCGCGACGGCCAGGCCGGAGCCGGCCACCAGCGTGACGGCCGACCGGTCGGTCTGCGCCTCACCGGTCTGGGCCCCGCCCCGGGGGACGGCGGCGACCTGCGGCGCGGCCGGGCTCGCGACGGGCCCGCGGCTGGGGGCCGCGCTGGGCGTCGCGGTCGGAGTCGCGGTTCGCGTCGCGGCCGGCGGCGCGGCCGGAGCCGGCACGACGCTCGGGGCGGCGGGCGAGGACGGGGACGCGCTCGGGGCGGCGCCCGATCCTGCGGCCGGGGCGGGCGTCGCAGTGGGGGCGGTGCCGTCCGCGAAGGCGGCGGAGCCGGAGGCGGCCAGCACTGCCGCGACACCGGCCGAGACGAGAGCGAGCCGCACGAGCTGACGGGCCGTCGCGGGCCGGATCAGGTGGGTCGACATGGGAGAACCTCCACGGGTGGCCGCTCCCGGCCCCGCTGGCCGGAAGCTGACACCGCTCACGCTAGGAAGCCCTCCGCACGGACCGCCGCCGGCCGT
Source organism: Kitasatospora sp. NPDC057223 (assembly GCF_042669755.1). Classification (NCBI taxonomy): domain Bacteria; kingdom Bacillati; phylum Actinomycetota; class Actinomycetes; order Kitasatosporales; family Streptomycetaceae; genus Kitasatospora; species Kitasatospora sp. NPDC057223. Next base: position 87,531 of record NZ_JBHUWW010000001.1, read on the forward strand.
GTAACAGCCTCCGGGCGGCTCTGTAACAGCCGCCGGGAGCGGGCCGTGACCGGAGGTCAGAAGGAGGCGACGGCCGCGTCCTCGGTGTCGTGGACGTCGAACACCGTGATGAGCCGAGTGATCACCAGGGCGTCCGTCACCTTGGACGGCACGTTGGCCAGCCTGAGCTCCGCGCCCCGGCCGGTCGCCGTGGTGGAGGAGTTCACCAGTTCGCCGACGCCCGAGGAGTCGATCGCGGTGACCTTCGCCAGGTTGAGCACGATCCTGGTGGCGCCCGCCTCGATCGCGTCCCTGAGCGCGGACCGCAGCTGCGCGTCACCCGCCCCGACGGTGATCCGGCCGTCGAGATCGAGGACGGTGGCCGCGCCGTTCTGCCGGGTCGAGACGGTCATGGCCCCTTCTTCCCCGGACGGCCCGCCACGGGCCACGGGGAGGTCCTTGCCGAGCGTGACGCGGGTGCCCCCGCCCGGCGGGAAGGCGAAGTCGACGCTGTCCATCAGCCTGCGCATCAGGAAGACGCCCCGGCCGCCGGGCAGCAGCAGGCGGTCGGGGGCGCGCGGATCCGGGCACGCTCCCGGGTCGAACCCCGGGCCGTCGTCCGCCACCGTGAGGACGAGCCGGTCGGCCGCGACCTGTGCCTCCAGCGTCACCGGGCCCTGCTCGGCGCCGGGTACGCGCCCGTGCCGCACCGCGTTGGAGAGCGCCTCCAGCATCGCGACGACGACCTGGTGGCGGGCGTCGCGGCCGAACGGCAGGGTGTCCAGCAGCTCGGAGACGGCCCGCTCGGCCGCCGTGAAGTCCGGTGCGTCCCGGCCGATGGTCAGCCGCACCGGGAGACCCCACCGACGTGCGCGGCGCCCGCGGCCGGCGGGCCGCAGCGGGTGACCGTGAAAGGCACGGCGTTACGTCCTCTCGCCAGCGGGCCGGGATCCGGCGGACGCAAGACATCGTGTCCGATCGATGCCCCTGCCCGGGGCATCCGCACCGCGCTGTTCACCCGAAGGAGCGAAGGCGGGGACGGCGGGCCCGCCGCCGTCCCCGCCCTGCGGCGCCGGCCGCTGCCCGGCCGTCAGACCTCCATGTCGGCCTCGATCCGGGTGAGCTGGTGGCGGGCCATCGCGAGGTTCGCGCGGCCCCGGTCGAGCGCGAGGTAGAGGAAGAGGCCCTTGCCGGTGCGCCCGGTGAGCGGCCGGATCAGGTGGTACTGGCTGCTGAGCGTGATGAGGATGTCCTCGATGCCGTCCTGGAGGCCGAGCATGTCCATCGTCCGCATCTTGGCGCGGACGACGTCGGTGTTGCCGGCCGCGGCGATGTTCAGGTCCAGACCGCCCGCGCCGTCCAGGACGCCTAGCGCCATACCGCTGTTGTAGTCCACCAGGGCTGCCCCGATGGCTCCCTCGATCGAGGTCATCGCCTGCTTGAGAGCGCCGTCCACGTCGGTCATTGTTCTGTCTCCGATTCCGGGTGTCTGTCTGTCATAGGTCTTGCTGGGACTGCTGGTCGGACGAGCCGCTCCAGCACGGGGGGCTTGCGCCCGGTCGGGCCGGTGGCCGGAGCGTCACCCCACTTCCTTGGGGCCGACGGAGTCGTCGATGAGCGCCCCGATGCGCGCCGCGGAGCGCCGCGCCTCCAGGTGCAGGCGGCCGACGTTCGCGTCCGGGTGGGCGAGCACGGTGAGCACGCAGGCGGCGCCCGCCGCGTAGGTGGCCACGTAGCCGTGCTCGCCGCGGACGAGTGACTCCCGGAAGTCGCCCTGCCCGGTGGTGTCGGCCAGGCGCTGGGCCAGGCCGAGCGCCGCCGCGGTGAGCGCGGCCAGGCCGGTCGGTTCGGTGCCGTGCGTGTCGTGGGCGATCAGCAGCCCGTCCACGCTGGCCACCAGACCGCCCGCCAGGTGCGGCACCCGGTGTTTCAGGGCGCGGAGTTCGGCCAGCAGGTCGGTCTCCAGGGCGATCAACTGTCTCCTTCCGGCGCGCTGCTTGAGCGCCCGCCTCATGGACACGGGTGGCGGGTGGCGGGCGGAGCGAGGATCACAGTCGGGCCTCCAGGGCGATTCGGACCCGGGTCAGCAGGGCGATGTCCGGGTCGGGGACGGACAGCGGGTGCGCCGCTGCGTGCGAGGGCCGGCGGGCCGGTACCGGCTCTCCCCGGCGGCGGGCGGCGGCCACGCCCGGCGCGGCGGCCAGCGCCGCGCCCGGGGTCCGGCGCTCCAGGCCCGCCAGGGTCAGCTCCACCGTGTCGGAGTCCACGTCGGCGTGGCGGCCCGGCGCCGCCCCGGCGCCACCCGGCGCGGAGACGGCGGGCCGGCCGGCCGCCGGGGTCGCGACCAGCCCCGCGGCGGCGAGCCGGCGGACGTCGGCCGTCGTCGCGAAGGCGCAGCGGCCGAGCAGCCGGGCCAGGTCAGCCGGGGTCCGCAGGCCGTCGGCGTGGTCGAGCAGCTGCCGCTGACGCGGACCGGCCGCCCGTACGCCGCCCGGCCGGGTCACCGGGCGCGGGCGGCAGGGCACGACCGGGGCGGTGTCGAGCTGCGGCCAGGGCCAGATCCGCTCCAGCGCGGCCCTGCGCCGGAGCGTCTCGCGGCGCAGCACGCGCGCGCTGACCGGGCGCACGGGGCCCAGCCAGTGCCGGGCACCTGGCTCGAACCAGGACATCGCCGGGCGGGTGGACAGGACGAAGAACGCGGCGTCGTGGAGCGCCGCGAGATGACAGATCTCCAGCTCACCGCGGGTCAGCCTGCCCTGCTCGACGAGTGCCCGGCCGACCCGGCAGTCGGGGCCGGCCGTCCGGACGGTCTCCTGCCAGGCCTCCGGCGAGACCCGCCCGCAGACCGTCAGGAGGCCGGCGATCCCCGGGGACCGGTCGCTCTCCACGTGGACGACCCAGCCGTCCACGAGATGCACCGTCCCGGCCTCGCCGTGCAGGGCGCCGGTGGCACCCCGCTCGGCGAGCCGCTCGACCGTCTCACCGGGGGGCTGCCAGTAACGGGTGGGCTGCCTGCTCACGCCGGCCTCCGGTGGCCGGCCGCACGGGCGGGCCCGGCCGCGCGGGCGGGCCCGGCCGCGCGGGCGGCGGGCGGGGTGGCAGAAGACGAGGGCGGGGTGGCGGCGGGCGGGGTGGACGAGGACGGGGTGGCCGAAAGGTACTGCCGGTGGCGCGGCTCGCGGTGTGCGTCGGCGGTGCTCATCCCAGGACCAGCTCCTCCGCGAGCGCCTGCAGCCGGTAGCGGGCACCGGCCAGGTTGCCGTCGGCCCGATCCAGCCAGAGGTGCAGGGCGAGCCGGCTGTCGAAGACCGTCCCGACGAAGCAGAAGAGGTGGTAACTGCGGCCGCCGGTCACGATGATGTCCTGCAGCGGGGCCCGGCTGTCCACCTCGTCCGCGAATGTCGTACTGTCAGCTGCCGCACGCAGCAGATCAGTTGCTTCGGCTGCCACGGCCTCGTGGTCGCCGGTCGGACTCGCCCCCGCACTGCCGAGGGCGAGACCGCTGCCCCAGTCGATCAGGCTCGCACCGCGCGCACCGGTGATCGTCATCGCCTGGGACAGGCATTCGTCGATACCCGGCACACGGGCTCCTTCTGAGGGTTTTCGGCCGCAGGGCGCACGGGGGCAGGCGCAACCTGGACGGCCGTGTCGGGTCGCTGTTCCGACACGGAAGGCTACTCAGGGTTTCCATATGACGAACATTCCATTGGCATATTCGATTTTCGAGCGATCGTTTCCAGCCATCGAAGAGCGGGCCGCAGGCCCCGGTGCCCGCCGAACGGTGCAGGAACACCGGCCGCGCCCGACGCTCCGTCACCTCTCACCACTGTCGGGGAGGTTGGCTGATTCAGCCGCGTGTTCGGAGGTTTCCGGGACGTTCGGATCCACCGTCAGTGCGGCACGGTGCCCAGGGCCCAGCCGACGGCCGACAGGGTGAGCATCGACAGCAGCGTGGAGTACAGCACGGACTTGCGGGCGAGGACGGTACTCAACTCGTACTGGCGGGCGTAGATGAACACGTTCTGCGCCGTGGGAAGCGCCGAGCAGACCACGACCGCGAGGAGTTGGCGGTCGGTCAGGTGCAGGGCGAGAACGCCCACGGCGAACGCGGCCAGCGGCTGCACCAGCGTCTTGATCACCACGGACGCCCCGATCTCCACCGGCCGGCCCGCACCGGCACCGCCGCCCACATCGACACCGGCCCCGGCACCGGCGGGCCGCACGTGCAGCGACATGCCGAGCACCAGGAGCGCGGTCGGCACGCCCGCGCCGCCGAGCAGCTCGCAGGAGTGCCGGACGGCCTGCGGCAGCGGCAGGCCGGTGGCGGAGACCAGGCTGCCCAGCCCGGCGCCGAGGATGACGGGGCTGCGCAGGGGGAGCAGCAGCAGCCGGCCCGCCCGGGTGCCGGCGGCCCGCCCCGGGCGCCCGCCGGCCTCACCCCCCTCCAGGACGGTGAGGACGACGGGGGTGACCAGCAGGACCTGGAAGAGCAGCACCGGCGCGATGAAGGTGGCGTCACCGAGCACCTGCACCGCCACCGGGATGCCTAGGTTGGCCGCGTTGACGTAGCCGGCGGCCATCGCCCCGATGGCCTGCTCGGCCGGCCGGCGGCCGAAGGCCCACCGGCTGACGGCGAGGCCGAGCAGCATGGCCAGCACCGTCCCGGCCGCGAAGGCGAGCAGGGACGCGTCCGCGAAGGCGCCCAACGGCGTCCTGGCGGTCAGGCCGAACAGGGCCGCGGGCATGGCCAGCCGGAAGACGAGCAGGCCGAGGACGTCCTCGGCCTGCTCGCCCAGCAGGCCGGTGCGGGCGGCCAGGTAACCGACGGCGGTGAGCGCCCAGATCGGGACGAAGGCGGAGAGCAGCGACGCGAGAGCGGGCATCGTCCTCAGCGCCCCGGGGCGGGCCGGCGCGGGCGGGCGCGGGCAGCGCACGGCCATCGCTCCCCCGGTATCCGCGCCCCCTCGTTCACGGCCTCAGCCTCGCAGACGTCCTCCGGGTGCTCCCCGCCGCCCCGGGGAATGACCGATGACGTCAACCGATGGTTGACGTTGATGGAATCGTCAACCTATGGTTGTCGCATGACGAATCCAGTCCGCATGACGAACCCGGTGCGCCTCGACGACCTGATCGAGGCCATCAAGAAGGTTCACACCGACGCGCTCGACCAGCTCTCCGACGCGGTCATCGCCGCGGACCACCTCGGGGAGGTGGCCGACCACCTGATCGGGCACTTCGTCGACCAGGCCCGCCGTTCGGGCGCGTCCTGGACGGACATCGGCCGGAGCATGGGTGTCAGCAAGCAGGCCGCCCAGAAGCGCTTCGTGCCCAAGGCCTCCGGCGAACCGTCCGGCCTCGACCCCTCCCAGGGCTTCGGCCGGTTCACCGAGCAGGCCCGGAACGTCGTGATGGCCTCGCAGAACGAGGCGGTCGCGGCCGGCAACGACGAGATCTGCCCCGGGCACCTCGCGCTCGGCCTGCTGGCCGAACCGGACGCGCTCGCCGCGCGGGCGCTCACCGCCCAGGGCGTGACGCTCGCGACCGTCCGCCGGGTCGTCACCGCCGCGCTGCCGCCGGCCGCCGCCGAGGCACCCGCGCTCGTCCCGTTCGACGCGCAGGCGCGCAAGGCGCTGGAGCTCACCTTCCGCGAGGCGCTGCGGCTCGGCCAAGAGCAGGTCGGGACGGAGCACATCCTGCTCGCGCTGCTGGAGCTCGAAGGCGGCACCGGCCTGCTCAGCGGGCTCGGCGTGGACAAGACGGGTGCCGAGGCGGCGATCCTCGCCGGTCTCGCCGCCGAGGCGGAGAACCCCGGTGGCGGCGAGCCCCAGGCGGAGAACCCAGGTGGCGGCGAGTCCTAGAGGACGAGCGGCCGGTGGGTCGCGCGGATCGGGGCGGGCAGGGCGGTCGAGCCGCTGAGGTAGCGGTCGACCGCCGCGGCCGCCGACCGGCCCTCGGCGATCGCCCAGACGATCAGCGACTGGCCGCGGCCCGCGTCACCCGCCACGAAGACGCCGTCCTGGCCGGTGGCGAAGTCGGCGTCGCGGGCCAGGGTGCCGTCGGGCGCCAGCGCCAGACGGAGCTGCCCGAGCAGTGGGCCGGCCGGTTCGGGGCCGCTGAACCCGAGGGCCAGCAGCACCAGTTGGGCGGGGACCGACTGTTCGGCCTCGCCCCCGGGAGGGCTGCCCGGGGTGCGGAAGGCGACCCGGCGGACGCGGCCGCGGCCGTCCCCCTCGAAGCGGACCGTCCGGGCCGAGTACGTCCGGACGTCCGGACCGGACCCTGCTGCGGCCGGCTCCGGGGCGGCGCTCCCCCACCCCCCGTACAACTGCCCGGCCTCCTCGTGCGAGGCGGTGATCCGGTGCACCTTCGGGTGGATCGGCCAGGGCTGGTCGGCCGGCCGGGCCTCCGGCGGCTGCGGGTGGATGTCGAACTGGGTGACCCGGCGGGCGTGCTGGCGGACGGCGGTGCCCAGGCAGTCGGCCGCCGTGTCGCCGCCGCCGACGATGACGACGTCCCTGCCCTCGGCACTGACGGTCGGCGCGTCGAGATCGCCCGCGCAGACCCGGTTGGCGATCGGCAGGTACTCCATCGCCTGGTGGATGCCGTCGAGTTCGCGGCCGGGCACCGGCAGCTCGCGCCAGGCGGTGGCACCGACGGCGAGCACCAGGGCGTCGTGCCGCTCCCGCAGGTCGGCGGCGTCCACGGTGGTGCCGACCGCCGCGCCGGTGACGAACCGGGTGCCCTCGGCCCGCATCTGCGCGATCCGGCGGTCCAGGTAGCGCTTGGCCATCCGGAAGTCGGGGATGCCGTAGCGGAGCAGCCCGCCCACCCGGTCGGCCCGCTCGTAGACCGTCACGGCGTGGCCGGCCCGGGTGAGCTGCTGGGCCCCGGCCAGGCCCGCCGGGCCGGAGCCGACGACGGCGACGGTGCGGCCGGTGGGCCGCGGCACCGGCTGCGGGGTGACCTCGCCGCGTGACCAGGCGCGGTCGGCGATGGCGACCTCCACCTCCTTGATGGCGACCGGGTCGGCGTTGATGGCCAGCACGCAGGAGCTCTCGCAGGGCGCCGGGCAGAGCCGGCCGGTGAACTCGGGGAAGTTGTTGGTGGCGTGCAGCCGCTCGGTGGCGGCCGACCAGTCCTCGTGGAAGGCGAGGTCGTTCCACTCGGGTATCAGGTTTCCCAGCGGGCAGGCGGAGTGGCAGAACGGGAGCCCGCAGTCCATGCAGCGGCCGGCCTGGAGGGAGACGACGGGCAGCAGCGCGTGTTCCTCGTAGACCTCTTTCCAGTCCCCGGCCCGCTCGGCGACCGGGCGCCGGTCGCGGGTCAGCCGCCCGGTGGTGAGGAACCCCTTCGGGTCGGGCATCGCAGACCTCCCTCTGCCGGATCCGCCGCCGGGCGGGCGCCTTCGGGGCGCGCTGCCCCGGGCCGCTTCCGCATGCCCGGTATGCCCGATTTATGGAGACCTGGAACGTCACCGGACCCCGCTTCTGCGCCGCCGCGCCCGGAGTGCCGGCGCAGGCGGGTGAATCCTGCGCCGACGGCGTGCCCCGGGCGGGCGGAGCGGCGTTGGGACGGTCGTGAGCAGCAGCCCCGGAGACCACCGCCCCCCGCCCGAGCGGCACGACGCCTGGCCGCCCCCGCCGCCCCTGGGCGCGCGCCTGCCCGCGGGCCCGGGCGACGAGACGCTCGTGCTCGGCGCGGGCGACACCCTGCACGTGATCGCGAACGCCGACCGCTGGGCGCAGCTGACCTACACCCTGGCCGAGGCCCAGGTCCCGCTCGCGGTCGGCGACGTGGACGCCATGCGCCGGCTCGCCAAGCTCGACCAGCCCGTGCTGGACGCCGTGACCCGGTGGATCCGGACGGCGAACATCGGGCAGGCCGATCCGCCTCGCACAATCGAGCACTAGTTCGATTTAGGGCGTAGGCTGAGTTCCATGGCGATCCATCTTCAGGGCTCCCTCCTCGACGAGGCCGACGAGATCGGCCTGCGCCCGCTCACGCCCGTCCGGCGCACCGTGCTCGGCCACGGCGCCTGGATCGACGCCCTGCCGGGCTGGCTGACCGGCGCCGACGACCTGTTCGAACGACTGGTCACCGACGTGCCGTGGCAGGCCGAGCAACGGCAGATGTACGAGCGGGTGGTGTCCGTACCGCGCCTGCTCGCCCACTACCGCGAGCACCGGCCGCTGCCCCATCCCGTCCTGACCGAGGCCCGCGAGGCGCTCGGGGCGCACTACGCGGCCGAACTCGGCGAGCCGTTCGTCACGGCCGGGCTCTGCTACTACCGCGACGGGCGGGACAGCGTGGCCTGGCACGGTGACCGGATCGGCCGGGGCGACCGGGAGGACACCATGGTGGCGATCCTGTCCGTCGGCGAGCCCCGCGCACTGCTGCTGCGCCCGCTGCACGGCGGCGGTGCGACCGTCCGCCGGCTGCTCGGCCACGGCGACCTGCTCGTGATGGGCGGCTCCTGCCAGCGCACCTGGGAGCATGCCGTCCCGAAGACCCTGCGACCGGCCGGGCCCCGGATCAGCATCCAGTTCCGCCCGCGCGGCGTGGCCTGAGCAGGCTCCGGCCACGGACCCCACGAGCGGTGGCGGGCGTCGCCATTTCTTGACCGAGCGTTCCAGGCAGGGCTAAGGTTCCACCGTGGCCAGGACAAAGGAATTCGACCCGGACGCCGCCCTGCGGGCAGCCCTTGAGCTGTTCTGGGAGCGCGGTTACGAAGCGACCTCGATGAGCGACCTCGTCGGGCACCTCGGCATCGGGCGGGCCAGCATCTATGCCACCTTCGGCAGCAAGCACGAGCTGTACCTCAAGGCGCTCGACCGGTACGGGGAACTGGTCGACCCCGGGCTGCTCGACGAGCTGTCCCAGCCCGGCCCGACCCTGCCCGCCATCCGGGCGCTGCTGCGGAGATTCGCCGCCGAAGCCGGCTCCGACCGGCGGACCAGGGGGTGTTTCGTCACCAACACGGCCGCCGAACTCGCCGCCCACGACCGGGACGCGGCCCGCCGGGTCGAGGCCAGCTGGGACCACCTGGAGACGCTGCTGCACTCGGCCCTCGTCCGGGCCGGGGCCCAGGGCGAGCTGCCGGCCGGGCGGGAGCCACGGGCGCTGGCCCGCCTGCTGGTCGTCCTGATGCAGGGCGTACGGGTGGTCGGCAAGGCGACCGCCGACCCGGCCAGGGTGCGGGACGCGGTGGAGCAGGCGCTGGCCCTGCTGGACTGATCCGCCCTCCGATCCGCACCGCCGGGTGCGGGTTTTCGCCTGGCTTAATAATGGATCGATCGGTCAAATATGGGGGAGACATGCCGACCGGCAACCGCACCAGCAGCCCGGGCTTCGCCCTGCTCGGCACCGTCCAGACCTGCCTGATCCTCACCCTCACCGCCATCGCCGTCCCGCTGCCGGACATCGGCCGCGAGTACGGCCTCGACCGGGCCGGCCTCATCCTGCTCAACGCCGCGTACGGGCTCGCCTTCGCCGGACTGCTGCTGTTCGGCGGCCGGCTGGCCGACCGCTACGGCGGGCGGCGCGTCCTCACGGCCGGGCTGCTGCTCTTCGCCGCGGCCTCGCTCGCCGCGCCGCTCGCGCCCGGATACCCCGCCCTGCTCGCCGCCCGGTACGCCCAGGGCGCCGGCGCCGCCCTCGTCGCGCCCGCCGCGATGGCCGTGCTGCGCACGCTGTTCCCGCAACCCGCCGAATACGGCAGGGCGGTGGCCACCTGGGGCGGCCTCTCGGTACTGGGCGCGACGGCGGGCAACCTGCTGTCCGGCGTCGCCACCGGCCTCGCCTCCTGGCGCTGGACCTTCGCCGCACCCCTGCTGGTCGCCACCGGCGCCCTGCTGCTCGCACCCCGGCTGCTGCCCGCCGATCCGGGCCGGCCCGCCGGACGCCGGGCCGCCCTCGACCTGCCGGGCGCGGCACTCGCCACCACGGGCATCACCCTGGCCGGCTACGGCCTCGTCCTCACCGACGCCCACCCGTGGACCTCCGCCGCCGTCGGCCTCCCACTGCTCACCGCCGCCGCCGTGCTCGGCGCCTTCCTGCTCACCGAACTGCACACCCGGGACCCACTCCTGCCGCCGCGCTTCCTGCTCCGGCCGCGCCGCGCGATCGCGCTGACCGCGATCGGCCTGACCGCCGCCGCCACCGCGATCACCTTCGTCCTGCTCTCGCTGCACCTCCAGCAGGCACGCGGCTGGACACCCCTGGAGACCTCGGGCGCGTTCCTGCCGTTCGCCGTCACCCTGATCGCCGCCGGGCGCGCCGCCGGCCCGCTGATCGGCCGGTTCGGCGCCCGCACCGTCACCACCGGCGGACTCGCCGGCGCGGCGGCCGGGCTCGCCCTGCTGGCCGCGACCGGCCTCAACACCGCACTCCCCTACCCCGTCGGGCTGCTCCCCGGGCTCGTCCTGCTGCCGGCCGGCGCCGCCGCCTCGTTCGCGGGCGCCGTCCTGCTGGCCGTCGAAGGCGTGCCGCAGCGCCGGGCCGGTCTGGCCGGCGGCGTGATGAACACCGCCATGGAGCTGGGCCCCACCGTCGTCCTGGCCGTCCTGCTGAGCTTCGGCAGCGACGCCGCCTCACTGGCGCTGACGGGCGCGGCGCTGGCCGCCACCGCCGTCGCCACCCTGCTCCGCCCGAACACCGAAGTGCCCGAACATCCTTCACCAGAGGAGAGTCACCACCATGACCAGTCGATTCGACGGTAGCACCGCGCTCGTCACCGGCGCCGGCTCGGGGATCGGCCGCGCCGTCGCCCTGGCCTTCGCCGCCGGGGGCGCCCGGGTGGCGGTCGCCGGCCGCAGCGCGGCGACGCTGGCCGGGACCGTCGCCCTGATCGAGAAGGAGGGCGGCACGGCGGTGGCGTTCACCGCCGACGTCAGCCGGTCCGCCGACGTCCGGGAGCTGGTGCGGCAGGCCGTCGAGCGGTTCGGCGGCCTCGACATCGCCGTCAACAACGCCGGTGTACTGCGCGCCGGACAGCCGCTGGCCGACCTCGCCGAGGAGGACTGGCGCACCCTGCTCGACACCAACGTGACCGGCGTCCTGCTCTGCATGCAGGCCGAGATCGCCCACATGCGCGCGCACGGCGGCGGCGCGATCGTGAACATCGCCTCCAACCTCGGCGCCCACCAGCGCCGCCCGGGCCTGGCGGGCTACGCCGCCTCCAAGGCGGCGGTCAGCTCGCTGACCCGCAGCGCGGCCCTGGACCACACCGGGGACGGAATCCGGATCAACGCCGTCAGCCCCGGCGCCTCGGACACCTCGATGTCGCTGCTGCCCGGCGAGAGCGAGGCCGGGCGCGCGCTGCGGATGCGGGAGCAGTCACCGCTCGGCCGGGTGGCCTCGACCGACGAGGTCGCCGCCGCCGTGCTCTACCTGGCCTCCCCGGCGGCCGGCTCGGTGGTCGGCGCCGACCTGGTGATCGACGGCGGCGCCTCGGCCTGACCACGGCCGGGTCCCGGCCTGACCGGGGCGCGGCCGGCCGCCGACGCGGGTGCGCTCCACCCGCGGCCAGGTAACCGCCGGACGGATCGGGCCGGGCGTCGCACCCGCCGAGCAGGGCGTCCTCCCGGCGCGTGCTGCGCAGCAAAGCCTCGCGGCGCGCCGGGAACGGACGCGCCGCGAGGCCTGCGGGGAGCCGGTGCTACTGCGGTGTGACGTAGGCGCCGGAGATCCCGCCGTCGACCAGGAACGTGTTGGCGGTCATGAACGAGGAGTCGTCGCTGGCCAGGAACGCGACGGCGGCGGCGATCTCGGCCGGCTCGGCGAACCGGCCGAGCGGGATGTGCACGAGCCGGCGGGCGGCCCGCTCCGGGTCCTTCGCGAACAGCTCCTGGAGCAGCGGGGTGTTCACCGGCCCCGGGCAGAGCGCGTTGACCCGGATGCCCTCCCGGGCGAACTGCACGCCCAGCTCGCGCGACATCGCCAGCACCCCGCCCTTGGAGGCGCTGTAGGAGATCTGCGAGGTCGCCGCGCCCATCACCGCGACGAAGGAGGCGGTGTTGATGATCGACCCCTTGCCCTGCCGCTGCATGTGCGGAATGGCGTACTTGCAGCAGAGGTAGACGCTGGTCAGGTTGACGTCCTGGACGCGCTTCCAGGCCTCCAGGGTGGTGGTGAGGATCGAGTCGTCCTCCGGCGGCGAGATGCCCGCGTTGTTGAAGGCGATGTCGAGCCGCCCGTACTCGGCGACGGTGGTCTCGTACATCGCGCGCACCGCGTCCTCGTCGGCGACGTCGGCCCGGATGAACAGGCCGCCGACCTCGGCCGCGGCCGCCTCGCCGGACGTCTTGTCCAGGTCCACGCAGACCACCCGCGCGCCCTCGGCGGCGAAGCGGCGGGCGGTGGCGAGGCCGATGCCGCTGCCCGCGCCGGTGATGACGGCCACCCGGCCGTCGAGTCGCTCTGTCATGCTGCTACTCCTCCGTGGAGATGAAGACGTTCTTGGTCTCGGTGAAGGCGGCCAGCGCGTCCGGCCCGAGCTCGCGGCCCAGGCCGGACTGCTTGTAGCCGCCGAACGGCGTCGAATACCGCACCGAGGAGTGCGAGTTGACGGACAGGTTGCCCGCCTCCACGCCGCGTGCCACGCGCAGGGCGCGGCCCACGTCGCGGGTCCAGATGGAGCCGGAGAGGCCGTAGTCGGTGCTGTTTGCGATCCGCAGCGCGTCCTGCTCGTCGCGGAACGGCACGACGGCGACCACCGGCCCGAAGATCTCCTCGGTGAACGCCCGGGCGTCGTGGGCGACGGGCGACAGGACGGTCGGCGGGAACCAGAAGCCCGGCCCGTCCGGCGCGCTGCCGGTGAAGGCGACCGGCACGTCCTCGGTGAGGTAGGAGGCGACCCGGGCCCGGTGGGCGGCCGAGATCAGCGGGCCCATCTCGGTCTTCTCGTCGGTCGGGTCGCCCACCCGCACGCCCCGCACGGCCGCCTCCAGCAGGGCCATGAACTCGTCGAACACCCCTGCCTGGACGAGGATCCGGGAGCGGGCGCAGCAGTCCTGTCCGGCGTTGTCGAAGACGGCGTACGGCGCGGTGGCGGCGGCCTTCGCGAGGTCGGCGTCGGCGAAGACGATGTTGGCGCTCTTGCCGCCCAGTTCGAGGGTGACGGGCTTGACCTGCCCGGCGCATCCGGCCGCGATGCCCTTGCCGACCCGGGTGGAGCCGGTGAAGACGACCTTGCGGACGTCCGGGTGGGTGACGAAGCGCTGCCCGACCACCGGGCCGCGGCCCGGCAGGACTTGCAGGACGCCCTCGGGAATGCCAGCCCGCAGGGCGAGTTCGGCCAGTCGCAGGGCGGTGAGCGGGGTGAGCTCGGCGGGCTTGAGGAGGACGGTGTTGCCGGCCGCCAGGGCCGGGGCGAAGCCCCAGGCGGCGATCGGCATCGGGAAGTTCCAGGGCACGATGATGCCGACCACGCCCAGCGGTTCCTGGAACGTGACATCGAGGCCGCCGGCGACCGGGATCTGCCGGCCGAAGAGGCGTTCGGGCGCGGCGGCGTAGTACTCGATCACGTCGCGGGCGTTGCCCGCCTCCCAGCGGGCGTTGCCCACCGTGTGGCCCGCGTTGGCGACTTCGAGTGCGGCGAGGTGGTCGCGGTCGGCGTCCACCGCGGCGGCGAAGGCGCGCAGCAGCCGGGCCCGGTCGGCGGGCGCGACCCTGCGCCAGCTCTCGAAGGCGGCCTTGGCGCGGGCGACGGCGGCGTCGGTCTCGGCGAGACCGGTCATCGCCACCGTCCTGATCACCTCCTCGGTGGCGGGGTTGACCACCTCGAAGAGGTCCTGGTCCGAACTCACGGTTGCTGTCTCCTGGGTGGGTGGTGGCGGGCTGGGACGGTGGCGGGCTACGGGGTGGTGGCGGACGCCGCGGTGACGAAGGCCTCGAAGAGGCGCGGATCGGACGGATCGGTCTCGGGATGCCACTGGACGCCCAACGCGAAGCGGTGGCCCGGCAGTTCGACGGCCTCCACGGTCTCGTCCGCGCTCCAGGCCGTCGCCAGCAGTCCGGCGCCGAGCCGGTCCACGGCCTGGTGGTGGTAGCAGGACACCTTGGCGGAGCGGCCGAGGATCCCGGCGAGCCGGGTGGCGGGCCGGATCGCCAGCGCCTGGGTGCTGAAGGTCGCGGGCGCGGCCTGGTGGCCGTCGTCGCCCGTCCGGTCGGGCAGGTGCTGGATCAGGCTGCCGCCGAGCGCCACGTTCAGCAGCTGCATGCCCCGGCAGACGCCGAGCACCGGCAGCCCGCGGCCGAGGGCACCGCGCAGCAGGGCGAACTCCCAGTCGTCGCGCACCCGGTGGGGTTCGCCCGTCCGGGGGTGCGGGGCGCCGGCGTATCTGGCGGGGTCGATGTCGGGGCCGCCGGCGAGCAGCAGGGCGTCGAGCCGCTCCAGCAGCCGCCCGGTGTCGCCGGTCTGCGGCGGCAGCAGGACGGGCGTGCCGCCGGCCCGGGCGACGGCGTCCACGTAGGTCTGCGGGAGGAGGGCGGCAGGCTGGCGCCAGACGCCCCAGGCGGCCTCGTCGAGGTAGCTGGTGACGCCCACCAGCGGCGGGGCCGTCACAGCCGCTCGAATCCGCGCCGGCGTTCCCAGTCGGTCACCGCCGCCTCGTAGGCGGCGAGTTCGACCCGGCCGGCGTGGCTGTAGTGCCGGACGACGTCCTTGCCGAAGGCGAGCGCGGCGGCCTCGCTCTGCTCGAAGGCCTCGACGGCGTCGCGCAGCGTGGCGGGCACCCGGGGTGCGTCGGAGGTGTAGGCGTTACCGGTGAACTCCGCCTCCAGCGTGAGGTTCTGTTCGATGCCGTGCAGGCCGGCCGCGATCAGGGCGGCGACCGCGAGGTAGGGGTTGACGTCCCCGCCGGGCACCCGGTTCTCGAACCGGAGGGAGGCGCCGTGGCCGACCACGCGCAGGGCACAGGTGCGGTTGTCGCGGCCCCAGGCGATCGCGGTGGGCGCGAAACTGCCGGGCACGTACCGCTTGTAGGAGTTGACCGTCGGCGCCAGCAGCAGGGCGAACTCGGCGAGGCAGCCGAGCTGTCCGGCGAGGAAGTGCTCCATCACGGGGGAGAATCCGTGCGCCCCCTCGCCCGCCATCACCGGTGTGCCCCGCTCGTCGCGCAGGCTGAGGTGAATGTGACAGGAGTTGCCCTCGCGCTCGTCGTACTTGGCCATGAAGGTGAGGCTGACGCCCTCCTGCGCGGCGATCTCCTTGGCACCGGTCTTGTACACCGCGTGGTCGTCGCACGTCCGCAGCGCCTCGCCGTACTTGAAGGCGATCTCGTGCTGGCCGCGGTTGCACTCGCCCTTCGCCGACTCGACGACCAGGCCGGCGCCGGCCATCTCGTTGCGCAGCCGGCGCAGCAGCGGCTCGACCCGGGAGGTGCCGAGGATCGAGTAGTCGACGTTGTACTGGTTGACGGGGGTGAGCCGGTGGTAGTCGGCGTCCCAGGCCGCCTCGTAGCTGTCCCTGAAGACGATGAACTCCAGTTCGGTGCCCACGTGGGCGCTCCAGCCGTGGGCGGCCAGCCGCTCCAGCTGGCGGCGCAGGATCTGCCGGGGCGAGACGCTGACCGGCCGGCCGTCGTGGTGGGTGACGTCGCACTGGACCATCACGGTGGCGGGGTGCCAGGGCACGGTGCGCAGGGTGCTGAGGTCGGGGGTGAGCACCAGGTCGCCGTAGCCGCTCTCCCAGGAGGAGATCTCGTACCCGTCGACGGTGTTCATGTCGATGTCGACGGCGAGCAGGTAGCCGCAGCCCTCGGCGGCGTTCGCCAGGACGTCGGAGAGGAAGAAGTCGGCGGCGATCCGTTTTCCCTGCAGGCGGCCCTGCATGTCGGTCATCGCGAGCACGACGGTGTCGACGGAGCCGTCGGCGACGCTCAGCTGCAGTTGCTCCGGGGTCAGGCGCGGGCTGCTCATCGGATCTCCAGTTCGGCTTCGGCGGCGACGGGCCGCTCGGGCGGCGGCCCCTGCACCTTCGGCCCGGTGAACCAGTGCCTGGCCGAGACCAGCCACCAGCCGCCGGCGAAGCCGAGGACGACCGCCACCGCCACCGGGGTGTAGTTGAAGCTGCGGGCGGTGACCGGGCTGACGGTCGGCAGCATGAACAGCACGGCGATCAGCGCCGTCCAGCCGACGGCCACCGCGCCGACGGGCCGGCTCCAGCGGCCCAGGTGCCAGGGGCCGCGCTCGAAGGCGTCGCCCTGGCGGAGCCGCAGGAACACCGGGATGACGTACGCGAGATAGAGGCCGATCACCGAGACGGAGGTGACGGCGGCGTACGCGGTGCTGTTCCAGAGCGCCGGCAGGCCGAGCAGGAAGGCTCCCCCGGTGGCGAGCCAGACGGCGTTGGCGGGGGTCTGGGTGCGCGGGTCGATCCGGTGCCAGAGGCGGGAGCCGGGCAGGGCGCCGTCCCGCGAGAACGCGTAGATCATCCGGGAGTTGGCGGTGACCGAGGCCATGCCGCAGAAGAACTGGGCGCCGATCACGATCAGCAGCAGCAGTTCGGCGCCGGTGTCGCCGATCGCGTCGATGAAGATCTGCGCGGGTGGCACGCCGGTGGAGCTGGTCAGCGCGCCGTCGTAGTCCTGGATGGCGAAGGTGAGGCCGAGCAGCAGCACCCAGCCGGCGACCAGCGAGACGAGCACCGAGTTGACGATGCCGCGCGGGCCGGTGCGGGCGGCGTCCCTGGTCTCCTCGGTCATGTGGGCGGAGGCGTCGTAGCCGGTCAGGGTGTACTGGGCGAGCAGCAGGCCGAGCATGGCGACGTAGAAGGAGCTGTGGAAGCCGGTGTTGTTGACGAACTTCGTCAGCACGAAGGAGGCCGGGGCGTGCCGCGCGGGCACCAGGACGAGGGTGCCGACGATGACCAGGACGCCGGCCAGGTGCCACCAGACGCTGACGTTGTTGAGGAGGGCGACCAGCCGGACGCCCCGGGTGTTGAGCAGGCCGTGGACGAGCAGGATCACCCCGAAGAGGGTGACGGTGTGGGCCGGCGTCGCCGCGAAGCCGAACTGCATCTCCAGCAGGGCGTTGAGGAAGGTGGCGGCGCCGTAGTCGACACCGGCGGTGACCGCGACCTGTCCGAGGAAGTTGAACCAGCCGATGTTTTTCCAAATACCCAAGCTATGACCTCCGATGCCACTACCGTGTCCAGGTATGAGCCGCCGCACACTTCCGAGGCAGTCAACGCTTCGAGTCATCAACGACTCGCTTCGCGCCGCACTCTATGGCCGGGCCAGCAGCGACCCGAAGAAGCGAGGCCGGTCCATCAAGGACCAGTTCGAAGTGGCCGAGCTGGAGTGCGAGGACCGCGAGTGGCCGATCGTAGGCCGCTACGAGGACCGCGATCGCTCGGCGTCGCGCAAGGCGCGCAAGGACCGGGAGGACTACCAGCGCCTCGTCGCAGACGCCGAGGCCGGCTTGTTCGACGTCATCGTCTACGCGGACAGCTCGCGGGCGTCCCGCAACATGCGATCGTCCCTTGACCTCCGCGACCTGTGCGAGAAGACGGGCATCCTGCTTTGCTATGGCGGCCGGGTTTACGACATGCAGGTGGCCTCCGATCGTAAGGAGTTCACTCGTGACGCCCTGCAGAGCGAGGAGGAAGCCGAGACGATCATCGTTCGGGCCCAGCGCACCGCGCGCCTGAACGCTCACCGCGGCTCACCCCACGGCAGGATCCCGTTCGGCTACACACGCAAGTACGACCCCGAGTCGGGACATCTGATTGGACAGTCGGCACACCCCGAGCACGCTGCGGTCGTTGTCGACCTGTTCGAGCGTGCCGCAGCCCGGGAGAGCCTCGACTCCCTGACCCGGGAACTGCGCCGGTACGTAGCTGACGCATCGCGGGCAGGTCTGCGCTACCTCTTGAGGAACCGCGCCTACATCGGTGTTCGTGCCCACAAGGGCCAGGACATGGCGAAGTGCACATGGGATGCGATCGTCGAAGAGTCCCTGTTTCTCGATGTGCAGGATGTCCTTGCGGACCCTTCTCGTCGTACACAGCGCGACACGCGCGTGAAGCACCTGTTGTCGGGGGTAGGGCACTGCTCCGTCTGCCTGGAGGCCGGCTCCGACGAGGGTTTGCTGCAGGCGAAGGACATCGGAGGGGCGCTGAGATACCGCTGCTCTACAGGGGCGCACGTGACTATCCGTGAGGACGTCTTGGATGCGGCCGTTGAGGCTGCGGTCTTCGTGTGGCTCTCCTCGGAAGCTGCTGTCGCAGCATTCAACTCGCGGTCCGACGGCGGCGAGGCAGAGCGCCTTCGGACGCGGATCCGGAACATGACTGCCCAGCTGGAGGCTGCTCGCGAGCAGGCGGGCCAGATCGACGACTTTGGGGTCCCTGCGCTCAGCATCGAGTCTCTGGCTGCAACCGAGCGGACCCTGATCCCGAAGGTCGCGGAGGACGAAGAGACCTTGCGGGTTCTCACGTCGGCGCAGGACCCGCTGCTTGCGCGCCTGGTTGGGGCGCCGATTGCCGAGGTGGACAGGGTGTGGAACGAGGAGTTGGCGCTGGCACAGCGCCGCCATGTGCTTCGGCGGGTGGTGAACATCGAGCTTCGCCGGGCGTCGGCACCCGGGATTCAACGCTTGGAGCCTGGTCGCATCGGGTTGACGTTCGTTGGCGAGGCGGGCTTCCAGGCGCGCCCTCAGCGGGGGGCCGCCGATTGGGTCAGGGCGAAGTGACGCCGGCGCCGCGGCTGGTGTTCTCGGTGGGGGTGGGGCGGCGTCGCTCGCTCAGGAGGATGAGATCGGCGACGGGTACGGCAGCCTGGTGCTTGTGAACGCCATTGCGTTCGTTCATGGCGCCGAGTTCGTACATCTCGCTCATTTCGATGGCGCGCTTCTGCTCGAACTCGCGCCTGATCGCGCTGGTCGCTTCGGCGATGCGCTGATCGGCAGCCTCTTCTGCGGCTTGTGCGCGGGCGTCGGCTGAGTGTTCCGCCGCCGCTGCGGCGGCAAGGAGCTGTTCGCGGATCGCTACGTGGGCGATCTCCGCGACCTGGGCTTGTGCTGTGCGGTCGCGGAGCTGCTGGCGTTCTTGCGTGGTGTCGGCGAGTCGGTCACCGAGGGTTGAGATCCATTGCCGCATCAGGATGAGCACGGCTGCTGCGGCTATGGTCACGACGATGGTGGTACCGAGCACGGGTCCGATGTCGACGCTCTGGCGGTTCCACAGGGTGAGGGTGGCGGCTATGGCTGCCCCGGCTCCCACGGTTGCCCCGATTCGCCAGCGTGCCTGCATGTGCGACCCCCTCATTGGGCTTCGGCGCCCCCGATGTCGTTGTGCTCCGCGGGCTGGGGGGTGGCGAGTCGCTCGAACATCGCGCGGACCATCTCCCGGCCAAACGCGTCGACCTGCCACGCATCTGCCACGTCATCAGGAGTGATAGGAGGCGATGCTACTGCTTCTTGTGCTGATTGTGCCCCTGAACCGGCGGGAAGCAGTCCGGATTCAACAAAAAGTTCCAGGGGGTCGGTATCCAGCGCGCGTGCGAGCGGGGTGAGGTATTTGGCTTCGGGCATGCGCTCGCCGAGGAGGAGCCGGCTGAGGGTGGTAGGCGACATGCCTGCTGCCTTGGCAAGGCGGGCCTTGTCGCCGCTGTTGGGCTTGTCGAGGTTGGGGTAGTCGCCCGCGAGTGCCGTCTTGCGGACGTAGTTGGCGAGTCTCTGAAGAGGTGACGTGTCCACGTGGTTGCCGTCCATAGGGGGATGCTAGCTAGGTAGCACGACCCGTGTCACCGATCGTGCTAGTTAGCAACATTACTGGTCAAGCCATTCAAGCCGCGACCGGGGCACCCCTACCGCCACCACAGCAACTCTCCCTTGCATCTGCACATGCAGCCGCATGTGCTCGCGCTACATGAAACGCCACCCCCGCCACGTCTTGCCAGATAGCACGATGAGGTCTAGCGTCTTGCTCATGAGCACGTTGCTCTAGAGCACGACGAGGGGGTGACCCATGAGCACGACTTTCCAGGCCAACTTCCGGCGGATCACCGCAGGCCAGAACATCACCGCGATCACAGAGCGGACCGGCCTCGATCCCGGCTCGATCTCCCGCTACCGAAGCGGAAAGCGGCAGCCCAGCCTCGCGCGCCTTGCCCTGATCGCCGAGGCATACGGCATCAGCCCGGCCGAGTTCCTCAAACCGCTGGAGGACGCCGCGTGACTTCGGAAGAGCACCTGCGGATTCTTGGCCCGGCATTTTTGGCTGAGATTCGCCAGCGCGCCAGCCTCGCACCACCGCCGCCACCCGAACTGGTCGACGAGCTTCGATCGATCCTCGCGCCGGCGATGAACCGGCTTCGTACTCGGGATGCCGCTCAGACGGTCACCGGAGTCGAAGTCCGCTCGGCCGCCTAGCACTTCGGGTCAGGGCCGCCCTTGGACGGCATTCCGCAGGCGACCCCTGGCCTACCCCGATCAACCCGAAACGACATGAAGGAGGAGTAGACGTGAACGACAACTCTACCCCCGACCCTCAGCTCACCTCGGCGCTCGCCTTGGTGGAGCTCCGCCAGATGCCCGAACTCCAGGCCGTCAAGTGGTCCCTGTCGCCGGCGCTCGGCCTGATGGGCGACTACCGCGAGGCGCCGGCCGATGCGATGCAGACGGTCGTCGCGCTCCTCGGCGGTTCTCCGTTCGACCCGTGGCTGAACGGCGACGGCACCCGGGTGTCGCAGCTCCTCGCCGTGGAGTGGCACGGAGTGCACCTCTCGATCTCGGTGAGCGTGTCCGCGAAGGCCCACCCGAAGCCCGCGGATGTGGCTGAGCAGCTATGGGCGTGCGCGTACATCGGCAAGCACGGTGATCCGAACTGCTGGTGCGAGGACGACTCGGCGTCGTACGCCCACGCCCTGGCGGCGTGGCGGGCGGTGGCGGCGTGAGGGCCTCCCTGGTGAGTGTGATCGTCCTGGCGGTGATGTTCCTCGTCGCGACCCGCCACCGACCGGCCAGCCCCACCTGCTGGTGTGGCTGCGGCAAGCCTCCGGGCCAGCACATGCCGCCCGCCTTCCCCCGCCAGCGCACTGCCCCCGAGGAGCACTGACGTGACCATCACCTCGCCGGCCGGGGCGACCACCGCCCCGGCCGTACCGAGCGGCCTCCGTAAGCACTCCAACGGCCGCAACCACTGGTACACCCTCGACGGACTCCGCGTCCCTGGCGTCACCACCCTCATCGGCGAAGGCATCCCGAAGCCCAAACTGATCGGCTGGGCCGCCAAGTCCGTCGCCGAGTTCGTGACCTACAACCGCGAGGCCGTCAACGACCTCTGGGACCAGAACCGGCCCCTCGACATGGCGAAGACGCTCGCCGGCAAGCCCAACGCCATCCGCGACAGCGCCGCCAAGCGTGGGCGCGAGATCCACACGCTCGCGGAGCGCCTCGCCGTCGGCGAGGAGGTCGAGGTACCCGAGGAGATCGCACCTTACGTCGCCGCCGCGGCCCAATGGATGGACGACTGGCAGCCCCGAATGCTCCTCATCGAACGGCCGGTCGCCTCCCGGCAGTGGTGGTACGCCGGGACGTTCGACACCGTCATCGAGACACCGGATGGCACCCGCTGGATGGTCGACTATAAGTCCGGCCAGAGCGGTATCTGGGGCGAGGCCGCCTTGCAGGCAGCCGCGTACACGCACGCCGAGTTCTTCCTCGACGAGGACGGTCGCGAGCAGCCGATGGCCGATCTGCGGATCACGAAGGGCCTCGGTATCCACCTGAAGGTCGACGGCACCTACGAGCCGTACGAGATGGACGTGTCCCTCTCCGCCTTTGAGCACTTCAACCGGGCCGCGTGGATGGCCCGCAACAACAAGGACATGAAGCAGCGGCTGGTCTCCGGCGCGCTGCCTGTACCGAACTGGGGTGGGTCGGCATGACGGATCTGATGGTGCGCGAGAGCGCCGAGGTGGAGGCCGTTCCCACGGGGTCTTCCACGCTCATGGGTCTCGCGGCATGGGCGCAGGAGGCGCAAGCCGCCTACACCGTGGCGCAGTCGCTGGCGAAGACGAGCTTCGTCCCGAAGGGCTTCCAGGGCAGGCCGGACGAGATCACCGCTGCGATCCTCGTCGGGCAGGAGATCGGCCTGTCTCCGATGGCGGCCCTGCGGTCGATCGTGATGGTGCACGGCACTCCGTCTCTCACAGCGAACGCGATGCGGGGAATCGTCCAGGCGAAGGGTCACCGCATCTGGGTGGAGTCGGAGTCGCCCACGAAGGCCGTGGTGTGCGGACAGCGCTTGGGTGACGAGCAGGTGCAGCGCTCCGAGTGGACGATTCAGCGGGCGGAGCAAGCTGGGTTCCCTGCGAAGAACCCGAACTGGAAGTCGCAGCCGCAGAACATGCTGGTTTCGCGGGCAACGTCGACGATGGCGCGAATGATCGCGTCGGATGCGCTGCTCGGCCTCGCGTACTCGAAGGACGAGTTGGAGGACGGGCTGGCGCCGGAGCCGGCGAAGAAGACCGTCCGCCGGAAGGTGTTGGCGGCGGTCCCGCAGCCGGAGTTCCCGAAGCCGTCTGAGGTGGACCGGGCGGCGGTGGTCGGGGACGTGGAGGACGACGGGTCCGAGTCGGAAGCGTGGACTTCGGAGGGCGGGGCGGCTACGCCTTGGCCGGCGGTCGCTGTTCCAGGCGGTGCGGCATGAGGGAGCCGAACATCGACGAGCTGCGGACTGTGCTCGCCGAGCACATCGCTGGGGCCTATGTGTCGGGCGACGGCCAGCAGGTGGCACGCGCCAAGGAGCTTGAGGTCGCGGTCGACAACGCGGGCTTGGTGGACATCGAGAACCGCGTTGATCGGCTGATCCTCGCGCAGATGCGTCGCCGTCCGTCGGATCGAGGCGTCGAAGGCCGACTGGACAACTGCCCGTTCTAGCCCCGCGGGGCCGCGCCCGCCCACCTCGGGCGCGGCCCTCTCCCCCTCACTTCCCTCCAGAGAGGAGGACCCATGTACTTCAAGGACATCCGCAAGGTCGGCTTCGACACCGAGACAACCGGCCCGGACCCCGAGACCGCCCGCATCGTCACCGCGGCACTCGTCGTCCGCGGCGGCGGCCGGCCCGACCAGGACTACACGTGGCTGATCAACCCCGGCGAGCCGATCCCCGCCGAAGCCACCGAGGTCCACGGCATCACCGACGCCATGGTGCAGGCCGACGGCCTCGACCCGAAGACCGCGCTGGGGCAGATCGCCGACATGCTCGCCCGGGCCCTCGCCTTCCGCATGCCCGTCATCGCGTTCAACCTCAGCTTCGACTGGACCGTCCTCGACCGGGACCTGCGACGCCACGGACTCACCACCATGGAGCAGCGGCTCGCCGGCCACACGGAGCTGGCGTTGATCGACCCGCACGTCATCGACAAGCAGGTCGACCGGTACCGCAAGGGCACTGGTATGCGGAAGCTCAAGCCGACCAGTGAGATCTACGGCATCGAGCTGACGGACTGGCACACGGCGGAGGCTGACGCTCTCGCGGCGCTGCTGATCGCCGAGGCGCAGTTCGCCCGCTACCCGGGCCTTGAGGCCTACGGTGCGATCGGCCTGTTCCGTGCGCAGCAGGCCTGGCGGGCGGAGCAGCAGGCCGGGCTGCAGGACTGGTTCCGGACGAAGGCCACCGTGGAGCAGGGCGGCGATCCGGGCAAGGTCATCGACGGAGCGTGGCCGATGCGCCCTTTCTCGGCGGCGGTGACGGTGTGACCGGTCGGCCGACGGTAGGACCGCTGCCTCTCACTGACAAGCAGCTCGAAGTTCTCGAACGCCGCGGCCGCGGTCAGGACATGTGGCAGATCGCCCGCGAGATGCAGATCTCCGTGTTCACCGCCCGCGGTCATCTCAAGGCCGCGAAGGAACGCCTCGACGCGACGGACACCGCCGACGCCGTCGCGAAGGCCATCTCACTCAAGCTCATCTCCCCCGCTGGAGGCAGTGATGTTCGGTAAGTCCAAGGCGGCACTTCGCCGGGAAGTCCGCAAGTTGACCGCCACCGTCGCAGAGCAGCGCCGTCACCTCAACGCGGCTGGCGCCGACTACGCCCTCGTGAAGAGGGAGCGAGCCGAGTGGCGGGAGCGGGCCGAACGTACAGGCGACGACCGCGTCGCTGACACCAAGGCGTTGACCGTTGAGCGGCTGAAGTCCGCCGACCTGGTTCTTCAGGTCGCCGCCAAGGACTTGGAACTCGGCAAGCTCCGCGCCTTGCTGTACGCCCAGCAGGGCCGGCTCGACGCGTACCAGGCGGCCTCGGAGGCAGCCGACAGGGCCGCCCAACCTGCGCTGGCGGTGACAGCATGAAGCGCCTCCTCGCCGAAGTGCGGCGCCGCGTGCAGGGGTGCGGCCGTCACCGCGCGGCCGACGTGATCCCCGTCCTCACCGCCGACCGTGACCGGTGGCA
This sequence comes from Kitasatospora sp. NPDC057223, assembly GCF_042669755.1. Classification (NCBI taxonomy): domain Bacteria; kingdom Bacillati; phylum Actinomycetota; class Actinomycetes; order Kitasatosporales; family Streptomycetaceae; genus Kitasatospora; species Kitasatospora sp. NPDC057223. The sequence continues at coordinate 111,907 of NZ_JBHUWW010000001.1, forward strand.
GCGGCTTGCCCTGGTCCGCCAGGCGCAGCTCGTCCACGCCGACGGTCTCATCGCCCGACTGTGCGCCGAACGTGACGCCGCGGTCCAAGAAGCGGCCGGACAGCGGGAGACCGCCGCCGCCGTGCGCACCCTGGAAGCCCAGCTGTGGAACCTGCAGTCCGTGTCGCTCCCGGCCGGCGCCGACCAGGAGCTCGCCGCAGCGTGATCGCCGACATCGCCGTCCGCACGACCGTCGACCAGGCGTGGCTCCTGCTCATCCTCGCCGTCCTCCTGTGCGTCTCCGTCGCCCTCATCGTCATCGCCTACACCGCGTGGAGCACCCCCAATGACTGACCTCCTCACCCCGCCCCTCGACCTCACCGCCTCGCTGGACAGCATCACCGTCACCGTCCACGGCGTCCCCGCGCCGCAGGGTTCCAAGCGGCACGTCGGCGGCGGCGTCATGATCGAATCGTCGAAGAAGGTCAAGCCGTGGCGCCAAGACGTCAAGGACGCCGCGCTGACCGCCACCGCAGCCCGGCCCGGCTGGACACCCCTCGACGGTCCGCTCGCCGCCACCATCGTGTTCACCGTCCGGGAGCAGCCCGCCAGCAAGCCCACCTGGTGGACGGCCGGACTCCCCTGGTCGAAGGGACTCCGGTGGCGCCCCGCATCCACCCCTGACCTGTCGAAGCTGCTGCGGTCCACCGAGGACGCCCTCACCGGGATCGTCTGGCGTGACGACGCCCGCGTCGTCGACTACGCGCGGCTCGCCAAGTACTACGCCGGCGACCCCGCGGCTGACGTCCTTCCGTTCGGCAGCGGTGCCGTGATCCGCGTGTGGAGGGTCTCGTGAGCCCCGACTGGACGCAGGCGCGGTGTGGTGACGACCCGGACCTGTTCTTCCTCGCCGGCTACTCCCGGGCGTACCTGGCCCAGGTGGTCGACGCCAAGGCCGCCTGTGCCGCCTGCCCCCTGCTGGAACCCTGCCGTACCGAAGTGATGGCCCGGGAGGCAGGCGCGGGTGAGAAAAGCCGCTTCGGCATCTGCGGCGGCATGACACCCAAGGAGCGGTACCGCGCGGACACCACGCGCACCGCCGCCACCCGGGAACCGGCCGTTCCGTGACCGGACTGGCCTGGGGCGACCGCTCGCACTGGGCGACCCAGGCCAAACCCTGCCGGTACTGCGGAAGACCCACCCACCTCCGAGACGACGACCGGCTCCCATCTCACAAAGTCTGCGCCGAAGAGGCCATCAACCCGAAGGACAGCAATGGCTAACGACACCCAGCTCACCTTGGTCGGCAACATCGTCGATGACCCGGAACTCAGGTTTACCCCGAGCGGCGCGGCAGTCGCCAAGTTCCGCATCGCCTCCACCCCCCGCAAGTTCGACAAGCAGACGAACGCATGGGTCGACGAAGAAGCCCTCTTCCTCACCTGCAACGTCTGGCGTCAGCCCGCAGAGAACGTCGCCGAGTCGCTGCAGCGCGGCATGCGCGTGATCGTGCAGGGCCGACTGCGCCAGCGGTCTTACGAGACCAAGGAAGGCGAGAAGCGGACGGTCTTCGAGGTCGAGGTCGACGAGGTCGGGCCATCCCTCCAGTTCGCCACGGCGAAGGTCACCCGGGCCAACAGGTCCGGCAGTTCGCAGGGCGGACAGCAGCAGCCCAGCCAGGCGGGCGGCGGCGACTCGTGGGGCCGGCAGGGCGGCCAGGCCCCGCATCAGAACGGCGGGTGGGGCGCGCCGGCACCCACCGATTCCGGGCCCCCCTTCTAGATCAACTTCCCGCCCCGCCCCGCACCCCCAGCACGGAGGTACCGCCGCATGACCAGCACCACCACCCCGGCCACCGGCGGTACCCCCCTCAAGCACGGCCGCTCCACCTACCTCCACCACGACTGCCGCTGCCACTGGTGCCGCAACGCCGAAGCCTCCTACCAGAGCAGCCGACGCCGACTCCAGGCCTACGGCCGATGGCAAGGCAACGTACCCGCCGAACCCGCCCGCGCCCACGCCCGCGCCCTCAGCGCCGCCGGCCTCACCTGGGCCCAAATCGCCGACCGCGCCGGCCTCAACCTCGCCGTCATCAGCAACCTCCTCGTCGGCGCCACCGGACGGGAACCCTCCAAGAGCATCCGGCGAGCGAACGCGGCCAAGCTCCTCGCCGTCACCCTCCCCCGCGACATCGCCCCGGACGGCCGCGCCCCCCTCGACGCAACCGGCACCATCCGCCGCCTCCGCGCACTCACCGCCGCAGGCTGGCCCCTCGCCCGCCTCGGCCGGCACTGCGGCATCCAGCACCGCCACCTCCTCGACATGCTCCACGGCCGACTCCAGCAAGTCAGCCCCCGTACCGCCCTCACCATCCGCCGCCTGTACGACGACCTGTGGAACCGGGACCCGCGTGCTGACGGCGCCCGCCAGTACGACATCGAGCGGGCGCGACTCCTCGCAGCCGACAACGGCTGGGCGCCCTGCCTCGCCTGGGACGACGACCAGATCGACAACCCGGACGCGCTCCCGGACTGGACCGCCCGCTGCGGCACCCCCGGCGGCTACTACGACCACTCGACGATCGGCACCCCCACCTGCCAGCCCTGCCGCGACGCCGTCCGCCAAGCAGCCACCGAACGCAAACTGCGCCGGCGCAACCGCCCGACGCGCTGACCCTCCAAATGAAGGAACCCCCGCCATGTCCGACCTTGCGCAGAACTCATCGGTCGAGGAGGCACGCAGCCGAGCCGAACGAATCCGAACCGGTATGGCCCTCCTCGCGCAGTGGCAGACCGACGTGATCGCCGCCTATGCGGCCCGGGACTGGATCGCGCTGGGCTACGAGACGTGGGCGGCGTACCTCGACGGGGAGTACGGCGAGCACCGGGTGCGACTGCCCCGGGACCAGCGGCGGGAGATCGTCGCTGGGATGGCCCAGGCCGGCATGTCGACGCGGGCCATCGGTGACGCTGTCGGCTCCGACCAGTCGACTGTCGTGCGGGACTTGAGTGCAACTGATGCAAATGCATCAGTCGAGCGAACCACCGTGCTGTCGCTCGATGGCCGCGAGCGGCCCGCGGCCCGGACGGCGCCCGATCTGCACACCTGGGTTGAGCAGGACGACTCGACGATCCCTGGCCAGTCGCACGTGTTGGAACACACCGCGCTGGAGACCGTCACGCCGACGGTGACGCGCCGCCGCCCGCTACCCGAGGCGTTCGCCGACGCCGGCCGCGACCTCACCCGCGCCGCCGAGAAGCTCACCCGCCTCACCGAAGACGACCGGTTCACCCGCAACCGGGACGCCACCCACCACCAGGTACCCGAACTCATCGGCGCCCTGGAGCACACCACCCGCCTCGTCCAGGCCATGAACCTGTCCGAAGCCGGGGCAAGCGAAGAGGCCCGCCGCTGGTGGGCGACGAGCCTCCACAAGATCAGCGACGCCCTGACCGGCGTCGCCAACTCCCTCGAACAGGAGCAGTAATGCGCAAGACCACCGTACCCGCCCAGGCGCCCACGATGCAGGCCCAGTTCGTCGACGTCACGCCGGCGCTCGCCGAGAAGTGGCTCCGGCAGAACACCCACAACCGCAACATCCGGGAGAAGGCCGTCCTCGCCTACGCCCGCGACATGGAGGCCGGCAACTGGGCTGAGAACGGTGAGGCCATCAAGTTCGCCGCCGACGGGACCCTCCTCGACGGCCAGCACCGCCTCAACGCCGTCGCCCTCGCCGGCGTCACCGTCCGGATGCTCGTCATCACCGGTCTGGAGAACGCCACCCAGGAAACCATGGACGCCGGCAGCAAGCGGCGCACGGCTGACGCCTTCGGGCTCCGCGGGGAGACGAACGCCTCCGTCCTGTCGTCCATCACGAAGCGCGTGTGGATGTGGGACCAGGGCGACTACGGGTTCAACGGCGCTTCCCCGACCACCGCGGAGGCTGCCGCACTCCTCGGTCAGCGCCCCGACCTGCGCCGCAGTACCGACATCGCGGTCCGCACCCACCAGAGCTTCAGGTGCCTCCCGCAGTCCATCGTCGGGACCGCGCACCACCTGTTCACCCGCATCGACAGGAACGCCACCGTCTGGTTCTTCCAGCGGCTCGCTGACGGTGCGGAACTTCCGGCCGGCCATCCGATCCTGACGCTGCGGACCCGCGCCGTCTCGGAGGCCGCCGATCACCGCAAGACCCCGGCCGGACGCCAGATGGCGTACCTGATCCGCACGTGGAACGCGGTGCGCGAGGGCCGCTCCCTCGCCCGGATCCTGCAGGACGCCGACGGACCCATGCCCATGCCGAAGTAGCGACACATGCCGGGGCGGCACCCCCGCCCCGGCACCCCTTGTCCACCACCCTCAGCCCCGAAGGACGATCCGCCGTGACCACCGAACCCCTTCGCAGGATGCCCCTTCGTCCCTTCGATCGGGCCGCCGTCGGTCGCCTCCTCGCCACTACTGCGGAAGAGCCCCTCTTCCACCCAACCACGGCGCTGTACCGCTTCTTCGACGGCCAGCTGCGCCTGCTCTACGTCGGAGTGACCGGCCAGCTCTGCGAACGCTGGCCGAAGCACCGCCGCAAGGCCGAATGGTGGTCCGCTGCCGAATTCGTGGCAGTCGAGCACTGGCGGGCGATGCACCTGGCGCTCGACGCCGAACGGCACGCCATCCGCACCGAGCTTCCCCTCTTCAACCGGCGCAGCCGTACGGCAGGTGCCTGATGGCTCGGATCCGCTCCGTGAAGCCCGAGTTCTGGGCGGACGAGAAGCTCGCGGCCGCGGTCAGCCGCGACGGCCGGCTGCTGTACATCGGACTGTGGAACCTCGCCGACGAGCACGCGCGGCTCCGCGGCTCGGCCCGCTACATCAAGGGGCAGTTGTTCCCGTACGACGACGGCCTGACGGTGTCCATGGTCGATGCGCTCCTCGATGAGCTCTGCGCCGTCCGGAAGGCCTTCCGCTACATCTGCTCCGACGGGGACACCTACCTGTTCCTGCCGAACCTGGCGAAGCATCAGCGCCTGGAAGCCTCGAAGGTGGCGTCGAGACTCCCTTCCCCCCCTGAAAAGTTCCCGGAAACACCCCTGAAAAACCCGCCTCCACCCCCCTCGGGCGGAGGACTAGACCACCCGCACGACGGCTCAGTCAACGAATCGCAAAACCAGCAGCTCAACGGCAACGCGAACATCCGCGCAGACAAATCCGCGCGCGGCGCAGACAACCTGTCGCTTCTTTATGTAGCAGGGAGCATGGAGCATGGAGCAGGGAGCATGTTCGTGTCGACGAATCCCGACGACGAACACTCCCCCGTCGACGCGGCAGAGCCGCGCGACACGACGCCAGCGCGACACGACGTCGAACTCATCTGCCGCACCCTCGCCGACGCCGTCCACGGCAACACCGGCAAACGCCCCACCTACGGCAAGCGCTGGCGAGACGCCGCCCGCCTGATGCTCGACAAGGACCAGATCCCGCTCCCCGAAGCCCTAGGAGCGATCAAGTGGTCCGCCGACCACGAGTTCTGGCGCTCCATCGTGCTCTCCGTACCCAAGCTCCGCGAGAAGTACCAGCAGATGAAGCTCCAAGCCCAACGCGGCCGCGGAACACCCCTCGCCGCCACCGGCACCGACGGCCGAACCCTCTCCACCGCCGACCGCCGAGTCGCCGACGCCGCAGCCCTCTCCGCCCGCCTAGCCGCCGAGGAGAACCAATGACCCCCAGCGAAGCCGCCATGCTCCTCGGCCACATCGCCGCCTTCGACCGCCGCACCATCGGCGAAGTCGACGCCCGCGCCTGGTCCGCCGCCCTCAACGACATCCCCCTCGACCCCGACACCCTCGACGCCGTCGCCCAGTTCTTCGGCACCGCCCCCAAAGACGGCGAATCGCAACGCTGGATCCAGCCCCACCACGTCCGCACCATCCGCGCCGGCATACGCACCGACCGCATCGCAGCCGCCCACCTGCTGCACGAAGCCACACCCGACGAGACGCCCGCACAGTTCATCGCCCACCGACGCCAGCAGCTCGCCGCAGCCGGCGACGGGCACATCCCGCCCGCCACCATCCGCCAAGCCCTCACCGGGCCGCCGCACCCCGACGTCGCCCGAGCAATCGCCGGAGCCGTCCGCCAGGTACCGCCACTACCGTCCGACCAGCCGCCGCCGTACGTGCCCGCGATGGCCCGCAACGCGCTCGTCGAAGCCGTCCCCGGGTTCGCCCGCGACAGCCACAAGAACCCCGAGCTCGCCGTCGCCTGCCCCAAGGAGTCCTGCCGGGCCCTGCCGTGGAAGCCCTGCAAGCGGCCCACCGGGAAGGGCCAGCGGGCAACAGCACACGGCTCGCGGCAGGACGCGTGGGCCGCGGCGAAGGCGCAGTCCTATGCGGACTGACCCGATCCCCGACGCGGTCGCCGCGGTCATCCGGTCCGTGCTGGAGAACCGGCCGGACTGCGATCCGGCCCGCTGCGGGCGGCTGATCGTGCAGGAATTGCGGGCGCTCGGGTGGCGGATCGAGGCGCCGGTGGAGGCAGCCGCGCCACAACCGAAGCCGCAGGCGCCTCTGAGGGCCGCGCAGACCCCCGAGCGGGCAGATCCCCGCCAAGCCGCTGTGCGGCCGTTCTAGCACCTTCCGTTAGACCGAGAAGAGGCATCTATGAGTGACACCCAGAGTCCCGGAAGCGCCAACGTGGTCCGGCATGGTGCTTGCGGACAGTCGTGGACCGGCCTGACGAGGCTCCACTGCAGCGGTTGCTGCCGGACGTTCAGCAGCGAGTCGGCGGCGGACCGGCACCGGACCGGCGTGTTCGGCGTGGACCGTCGGTGCGTGGATCCGGAGTCGGTCGGGTTGGTGGCGAAGGTGCGGCCGTTCGGGGTGTTGTGGTCGTCGCCGGCGCCGGTCGGCGGTATGCATCCGCGGCGGGTGGTTGAGCCGTGAGCGGGCAGCAAGAAACGCCGCGCGGCGTTGCCGGGCGGCTGCGGGTGGGGCGGGGTGGGCTACTCGGTGGGCTGCTCTGTGGTGGACCAGGGGCCGGCTGCTGGCCTGTCGGGGAGCTTGGCGCCGGGGCGGCGCATGTACCAGCGGATGAACTCTCGGACGACTGCCGTACGCGGGCTGCGGCCCTTCGGGTGCATGGCGCGGGTGGCGGCTTCGAATGGTGTCCATTCGTCGTCGGGGATGCGGAGGGGGCGGGCGCGGTCGTAGTCGGGTGTCATGTTCGCAGGGTATCTGGCTGTATCTACAAGGAGCAAGGTCGTGTGGTGTGCCTTGTAGATACAGAATCTTGGGCGGACGGCTTGCTTTGTAGATACGAGAGGCGTAGCTTTGTATCTACAAGGAGCGGCGAGAGGCCGAACCGAGTAGCCCGCGAGGTAACCGACATGAGCGCCAGCACCCGCATCCGAACCCGCCGCGCCGCCGCGATCCTCCGCCAGCGCCGCCGCGACAACACGCTCCCCGCCGGCACCCGCTCCATGGCCAGCCACTGCATCGCCGCCGGCCTTGAGCCCGAGCTCGCCGCCGGCATCGGCAACGCCCTGCACAGCAAGGCCAAGCAGCTCCGCCTCACCGCCAACACCGGCCGTGCCTTCCGCAGCACCATGGGCCGCCTCCCCGGCGTAAACGGGCGTCGCGTCCACCGCTACACCGAGGCCCAGTTCCTGCAGGCCGTCAACGCCTACAACCCGCGCGCCGCCCGCTTCGTTGACGCCCGCGCCTTCCTCCTTGCGGCCTGAGCCCGCCGAGCTGGAGCCCGGCCCGTCCGGCGACCCGCACTGCTGGGACTGCCTGCAGACCATCGCCCAGAACCGCCCGTACGCCTACTGACATCGGAGAACACCATGACCATCACCCCCACCCCCGAGCAGATCGCCATCGCAGACGTGAACGGCTGGGACCCGCAGGAACTCGCCGAGAACAACGCCCACGTTGTTCGCGTGCAGGAGCTGACACGGAAGCGCACCAAGGCCCATCTGCTGCGCGCCGCGTTCGCCGGCGGCCTGGCCGACGTCAACAACCCGGCCGGGTGGACGAAGCAGGAGCTCGCCGCGGAGGTTGCGCGTCAGGAGCTGGGGGCCCGGCAGTCGTGACGACCGCCGCACCGTCCGGGTGCCGGCACTGCGGCATCTCCAAGCCGGAGCACATGCAGCGCTGGAAGTCCGGCGTCGGCTGGCACGCCTGGGAGCCGCCGACGCAGGCACAGATCCTCGCGCGGATGAAGGCCCGCCGCGCACAACCGACCGACCCGCACTCCATCCCGACCGTCTGACCTGTGAGGAGCAGCACCGTGAACTCGAACCCCAGCGATGAGGAGATCGTGCTGCTCCTCGCGGCGTGCGGTCTTCGCCTGCCGAAGGAACTGCAGCCGTGCGGTACGTATGCCGCGTACCACCGTCACTTGAGGCGGCGTGAGCAGCCGTGTGAGCCGTGCACGGCGGCGAACCGTGAGGCCAGCCGCCGGTACAAGCAGGCCGTCCATCGGCGTTTGCGGCCGATCCGGCATGGCACTCGGTCTGGTGCTGATGTGCACCGGTGGCGTGGTGAGCCGGCTTGTACGGCGTGCGCGGAGGCGTATCGCGCTGACCGTCGGGCGCGTGCTGCTGCCAGACGCCGGACCTGAGACCCGCCACACCCACCCGCCCCGCACAGGGCGTCACACAGCCCAGGAGGCCCGCCATGTCGCTCGTACTGACCCCCCTACCCGGCCCCGCGCCCATCGTCCCCGACCGCGACACCGTCGACTCCTGGTCGCTGGCCTCCCTGGACGCCTACCTCGACGCCGGCGACCGCCTCTCCCTCCACGCCGCCGCCATCCGCGCCGTTCAGCTCGAACAGCAGGGCGCCCCGCACCTGAAGGTCGTCTCCGCCCTCGGCGGCGCCGAGATGCGCGCCGCCCGCATCGGCCCCGACGAACTCGCCTTCCACGTCGCCCGCCTCGACGCCTACAGCAACGCCCACAATCTGCGCGGCTGGTACCGCTACACCGACCGGCACGGCAAGCACACCATCCAGGTCAACAAGCTCCGCACCGCCGCAGACGGCGACGTCGGCCGGTACTACACCCATCGCCTGCTGCTGGCCAACCCCGCAGACCTCCCGTACTGGGTCGTCGACCGAGACACCGGCCGCACCGTCGACCGGTATGCCACCGCCGCCGAAGCCGCCCGGTGGATTGCCGCTGCCGAAGGCCGCCCACCCCGACATCGACTCACACCCGGCCCGTTGCACGGCAGCCGGACGGTAGCCGCGGTGCCCGTCCCCGCGGGCCTGCTCTAACCCCCGCCCCGACCACCTGAGGACCCGCCATGACCCAACCCCAGCCCACCCCGCCGCTCGACCTCGACGCCATCCAGACCCGCGAAGCCGCCGCGACGGCCGGCCCGTGGATGGCCGACGGCCCCGAGATCCTCGTCGGCACCCCCGACGACCTCACCCGGCACTCCCTCTGGATCGGCGAGACCTGCAACGTCGCCCTCCCCAACCTCGGCGCCGCCAACGCCGAGTTCATCGCTCACGCCCGGCAGGACGTCCCGGCCCTGCTCGCCGAGGTCACCCGCCTCCGCGCCGAGCAGGCCCGGCTGGTTGACGTGCTGAAGCGCACCCAACAGGCCGCTGGCGAGGACCCCGCCACCTGCGAGTCCTGCGGCCACCTGGAGTCCGCCCACGACCCGGACGGCGAGCGCGACTGCCACGCCTCCGGTGCCCGCGTCCGGTCCTGCACCTGCACCTACTTCATCCCCTGCTACCCCGCCCCCGCCGACGACCCGGAGATGGCTCGATGACCGCCGACTGGATCCGCCGCCACTACGACGTCCCCGCCCGACGCGGCGGCCGCATCGCCTACACCGGCGACCCGACCAAGGGCCGCCAGCTCGGCACCATCGTCGCCTTCCCCGACTCCCACCTCCGGATCCGCCTCGACGGCCAGCGCCACCTCATCACCACCCACCCGACCTGGAAGATCGAATACCTACCGAAGGCCGAGTGGACGCTCACCCCGGACAACCTGGAGCAGATCGCCGACGCCCTCGACGAACTGGGGGTGTTCACCAAGGCGCACTGGGCGCCGGCCCCGCCCCGGACCATCCGGCCCGGCTGGAGCATCAGCGTCACGATCGACGGCCTCACGATCCGGCCGCACGGTGAGCGGATCTGGGTGCGGTTCGGGGAGACGATCCGCCTCGACCAGCTCGGCAGGTACACCGTCCACCCCGCCGCCCCGACCGCGACGGAGGCCTGAGCCATGGCTGGCACCCAGGGCTGGGACACGGCCGAGTTCCGTTGCTTCCGCTGCGGCGCGGTCGTCACCGTCGCCACCAGCAACGACCCCATCGCATTCGGCCGAGCCGTCGCCGAGCACCGTGCGACCTGCCCGCAAGGCCCGGTCGCCGAGTGCGCCGGCTGCGACGACTGCCGCGTCACCACCCGTCACCTCCCGCCCTGCCCCACCTGCCGCCGTACCACCTGCCCCGGTTGCACCACCCAGCCCGCCGCCGTCCCGACTGCCGCCCTGGAGGGCCGATGACCACCCCGCCCCTCACCGACCAGCAGCGCGCCGACATCATCACCCGCCACCACCGCACCACCGACCCCGAAGCCTGCGGCACCTGCCGCGACCTCACCACCGCACACAAGGCCGCCATCCACCCCGAATGCCGCCGCCGCGCCACCCTCGCCCCGGCCTGGGACGCCCCGGACCTTGAGGACATGACCGACGACGAGCGAACCGCCCTCCCGGCCCGCTTCCACACCCCGGCCTTCGTCGAGTCCTCGACCCCCAAGGCCTGGCTCTGCGCGGTGTGCTGGGGCGACGGCTGGGCCACCTCCTGGCCGTGCGAGACCGCCACCGCCCAGGGCCACCGGGTGTTCGTTCCGGAGCGCTACGCCGGCCAGGTCCAGTCGGACCTGGGTGCGCTGCTGACGGACCGAGACCGCCTGGCCGCCGAGCTGGACGCCGCCCGCGCTGAGACCGACCGCCTCCGCCAGCTGTTCCACTCCGCCCGGGACCGGGCCGACAACCTCGCGACCGAGGGCGACAACCTCCGCCGGCAGCTCGCCGAGGACCGGGACCGCTCCGCCAAGCAGGCCGATCAGCTCATCGACGCCCGCGCCGCCCTAGCCGCCGCCGTCGGCTGCCCCCAGCACGGCCACGACTGCGAGCCCGACGACCACATCGACCCGCACGCCCACCAGTGAACGCCCGCACCCAGCCCGCCACCTGACCGGAGGACCACCGTGCACACCGCCACCACCACGTTGCGGGCCCAGCTGGAGTCCGGGTTCGTATCTGAGACGCACGCCTGGGCGGTCGGCAGGGCCATCTGCCCCGAGGGCTGGCGTTGCCCTGATGCCGAGCTCGGCATCTTCACGCTGACGAAGCGCGGCCGGCTTCCCGTTCACCGTGATGACTACGGGCGCCGGTGCCCCGGGTCCGGCCAGAAGGCCACGCCGCTGAGACTCGCTGCCCGCACTTGACCCCCGGCCGGGCCACCACCGCCCGGCCCCTGCCCGCACCTGACCGGAGGACCACCGTGCAACTGCCCGACCGCCCCTGGAACGGCCTCTACGCCCTCGACGCCTTCTGCAACATCGGCGGGTCCGGCATGGGCCTGTACCTCGCCGGCTTCGAGGTGATCGGCGTCGACCTGCTGCCCCAGCCCCGGTACCCGTTCGAGTTTCGTCGCGCCGACGCCGTCGACTTCATCCGCCGGTACGGATCCAGCTTCCACCTCATCTCCGCCGGCCCGCCCTGCCAGAGCAAGTGCACGCTGACCGTCGGCACGAACGCCTCCCAGGGTTGGGGCGGTGAGCACGTCGACCTGGTCGCCCCCACCCGCGACGCCCTGCTGTCCACCGGCCGGCCGTACATCATCGAGCAGCCCACTGGAAAGGCCCCGATCCGCCGGGACGTCACCCTGTGCGGCGAGATGTTCGGCCTCGGCGTCCTGCGGCACCGCAACTTCGAGCTCGGCGGCTGGACGATGCAGCAGCCCCAGCACCGGCCGCACCGCGGCTACACCCGGGGCTGGCGCCACGGCGTCTACCGGGACGGCCCGTACGTCGCCGCGTACGGCTCCGGCGGCGGCAAGGCGACCGTGCCCGAGATGCAGACCGCGATGGGCATCGACTGGACGGCGGACCGCCGGGAGTTGACCGAGGCGATCCCGCCCGCCTACTTCGAACTGCTCGGCCGCCACGCCGCCACGCACCTGGGCGCCGCCGTCGTGCAGCCCGCCGGGGCCGCCGCGTGAGCGCCGAGACGTACCTCGCCGTCCGCTGCGACCACCAAGACGGCGACGGCGAACGCTGCGACACCGAATGGAGCCACCCCACCCGGGTCGACACGCACCGGGAACTGCGACGCCACCTGAAGACCCGCGGCTGGCGGTTCGGCCGCCACCACGACCTCTGCCCCGACCACGCCGCCGCCTGACACCCCGGCCGGGCGGACCCACCGCCCGGCCCCCGACACCTGCCTGGATCGCGCAAACGGCAGACGCAGCCGCCTTAAAAGCGGCCCAGTGCGGGTTCGAACCCCGCTCCAGGCACCCACCACCCACACGTCGGACCAGGAGAACCACATGTACCAGCCCAAAACCGGCGATCACGTTCTCGTCACCCGCGTCCTCGCCGACGAACGCACCGTCCGCTACGTCGGCCGGATTGCCGACTTCTCGCCCCACACCGGCTTCCGCCTGATCGGCCACATGGTGGGCGGTGCGTCCATCGACTCCTACTTCGCCGCCTCCGACACCGTCGGCTACCCGAAGAGCGGCGTCATCTCCCAAATCATCGAGCTTGCACCGGAAGTGGCGCGATGATCTACACCAACAACCCGACCTGGCTGAGCCGCGACTTCGAGCGCGACACCCTGCTCCGCCTCACAGAGCGGACCACGGACCAGCAGCAGCGCATCGCGGACCTCACGGCCGAGATGCGGACGATCGAGGCAACCGCCCCGGACGGATACGCGCTGCCCAAGCCCGCAGCCGACCTGCTTGCCCTCGCCAAGGCGAACAGATGGCTGACAGCCGCCCGGTGGAGCGAGGACAGCGGCGGCAACCCGTTCGTCGACATCCAGGTCGCGCACCGCGTCCCCGGCGGCTCGTCTTGGGCGTACCGGCTCACCTGGTGGACCCGGGACCTGACGCCCGGCCGAATGCGGTACGCCCGCGGTGTCGCATCGACCCCGCAGCAGCCGGGATGGACAACCGCCCCGTCCGTCAGAGCAATCCGCGAGGTCATCGCCGCCAACCCCGCCAGCCCGACCGAGGAGGCAGCGTGAGACCGTCGCAGGAGCCGCTGTGGCACGGCTACAGCCACAACGACATTGACCGGCTCGCCCGCCAGGTCGTGTCCATGGACCCGTACCGCACCGACATGGGTGTGGCCACGAGCGATCGCTACGACGCGGTCGTTTTTGCCATCGTGGAGCACCTCGCTACCGCCGAGCACCGCCCCTCCCACAAGGAACTGCTCCGGGCCGGCGATCGAGGAGCGCACGCGCACGTCCGCATGGAGTGCCGCGCTCACGGCAGGCAGCGCACCAGTCTGGGCGGCGGCCAGATCGCCGGATTTCAGCGGTATTGGCAGAGCACCGGTCGTACGCCGATGGACGAACGTGTCGTGGAGCGCCTGGCGCTTACCCAGATCTGGCCGACACTGACCCTGGCGCAGCAGCAGGCCGTGATGGCACTGGCGCTGACCGACGATCATGCCGCTGCCGCAGCCCAGCTGGGGATGTCGATGAGCAGCTACTCGGCCCGGCTTCGGAACGCCCGCTTGCGGGCCGCGGCCCTGTGGCATGAGGGCGAGACACCACGCAGGCCCGCGCGGGACAAGCGGGTGTGGAACCGATCCGCGGTCGACTCCACGGGTAGACGCCGGCTCACCGAGGCCGAGGTCGAGGCCCTGCGGTCCCGCAGGGCCGCTGGGGCGACGCTGGCGCAACTGGCGCAGGAGACCGGCTACTCGAAACCCGGGCTGTGCAATCTGCTGCGCGGCAAGAGGCGCCCAGCCCCGAACGATCTCGTGGGTGCCTGACCCCTATCTCCGGGCCGCCCGCACCCGCGCCCGACGACGACACCGACCACCGCTGACCGGCTGGCCGGCCGTCCCCACGACGGCCGGCCCCCACCCCGAGGAGCCACCGTGCCCACCGCCGAGATCCCGACCAACATCACCGCCGAGACCGAGATCGAGACCGAGCGGGCCCGAGAGATCGACGCACTCCGCGCCGTCCTCGGAGCCGCACTCACCGACGCCCAGACAGCGCTGCGCGAGGCTCAGCACGCACTCGGCCGCCTCGTCGGCAGCGACGTCTACGACATCGAGTACGTCGAGGGCATGACGGCTGCGGACCTCGACCAGATGGTGGCCGACGCCGCCCGCGCCACCCGGATCGCGCTCGTACTGAAGCGTCAGATCGAGAACTGACCGTCCGTCTGCTGGCCGCCGCACACCGGCGACCAGCCCACCCCGAAGGAGCACCGTGGCCACCACCTGCACGCCGATCACCCTGACCGCCGGTCCCGTCGACTGCCTCGACGGCGACTGCGAGGAACTGGCCACCGAGGACGGCGAACCGAACGGCATCGACCGCTGCTCGCACGTCAGCGAGGTGCAGGCCTGCGAGCAGCACTCCACCTTCAGCAACGACGAGTGGGAGTACTGCACCCACGCCGAACCGTGGCCCTGCCTCGTCGCCGGCTCCACCGCGACCGCCGCCACCTGACCTGCTGGCCGGCCGTCCCCGCGACGGCCGGCCCAGTCCCTGCCACACCTCCCCCAAAGCCGAGGAGCCACCGTGCCCGACCGCACCCCCGCCGAGACCCTCACCGCAGCCGCGGCGAAGCTGCGCGCGACAGCCACCGCCGACTACGTCCAGCCCGGACCCTGGATCGTCCACCAGGCAAACGGCTTCCTCCGAGTCGACAACGACCGGGACACGACCCGCGAGGCCTGGACTGTGAAGAGCGGCGCCGACCTCGCCGAAGAGGCCCGGGGCACCGCCGAGTACATCGCCCTGATGCACCCGGGCGTCGGCCTCGCCCTCGCCGACTGGCTGGACTCGGCCGCCGTGGGTGCCGAACTGATCGGACCAGATCGCCACGCCCTCGCCGTCGCCCGCCTGCTGCTCGGTGAGGCCGCCGAGTGACCGGCCCCGAGGAGGCAGGCCTGCTGGTCGCCCTCATCGCGGTCTCCGG
Source organism: Kitasatospora sp. NPDC057223 (assembly GCF_042669755.1). Lineage (NCBI taxonomy): Bacteria > Bacillati > Actinomycetota > Actinomycetes > Kitasatosporales > Streptomycetaceae > Kitasatospora > Kitasatospora sp. NPDC057223. The sequence goes on from NZ_JBHUWW010000001.1 coordinate 127,087, forward strand.
CGCCGTCCTCGCCTGGTGCGCCCGAGGCGTCCAGCGTGTCGAGGCGGACGCCCTGGAGGCCGACATTCGGGCCCGCGCCGAGCAGCTCACCGCCCACGCCGAGCACCTCACCCGTGCCGACGCCATCGCTTCCGGCCTCATCCGAGGAGACGACCAACCGTGACCGCCATCCCCACCGTCCAGGGCCACTGCCCCGCCTGCCACCGCACCACCCTCATCCTCGGCGCCGACGGGTACGTCACCTGCGCCCACCTCGACTGCCCCAACCCAACCGCGGCCAGCGACCTGCTGGCCCAGCAGCCGGACAGTGCCACCCCGAGCAGCAAGCCCCCGATCCCCAGCGGCCTTCCCTTCGACTGGCCGCGCATCCCCATCGACGACACCGACGGAACCGACGCCTGGCAGATCATCCGCATCGCCACCCGCGCCGGCGACCAATGGGCACTTGGCGAGCACGGATCCTACCGGCAGCCCGGCATGTCCCTCTCCGAGATCACCGGCGGCGTCATCCGCGAAGCGCTGCTGCACCTGCTGGAGCTCGGCCTGATCGACATCGACGGGGAGCGGATGCACGGCGCGTCCGGCTGGCCCGTACGACGCGAACAGTTCCTGCCCGCCGCCACCCCCGAGGGGCCGACCTCGTGAGCCGCATCATCGTCACCGGCAGCCGCAACTGGACCGACGAGGCCGCGGTCTGGAACGCCCTCGACCAGGCCACCGCCGACCACGACCCCGAGCACCTGATCATCGTCCACGGCGCCTGCCCCACCGGCGCCGATCTCCACGCAGTCACCTGGGCCGCCAAGCACCACGTCTCCCACGAAGCGTTCTTCGCCAACTGGAGCGCCCACGGCCGGGCCGCCGGACCGATCCGCAACAGGGCCATGGTCGCCGCCGGCGCCGACTTGTGCCTCGCCTTCCCCCTCGGTCCCAGCCCCGGCACCCGCGACTGCATGCGCGCCGCCCGCAACGCCGACATCCCCGTGAAGGAGTACGCACCGTGAGCACTTCCACCCCCGCCAAGGCTGGCGACCCGCTCACCCCCACCGACCTCGACACCCTGCGTCTCGTCGCCAACGGTCGCACCGCCGAACAGATCGCCCACGAGCTGCACGTCAGCTACCACACCATCAGCACCCGCCTCGGCCAGATCTACCGCAAGCTCAACGTCACCGACCGCACCAGCGCCGTCGTCACCGCCCACCAAACCGGCCTGCTCTCCCTCGCCTGCCCGCCCCGGACCCTCGACCTCACCGACCTCCGCGAGCAGCTGGCCGCCACGACCGCCCGGGCCGAGCAGGCCGAGGGCCGGCTCGCTGAGCTCGCCCGGCAGGTGAAGGACGTGGGCTCCGACTGGCGGACCCAGCACGATGCCGTGCAGTCGCTCCACCGCCAACTCAACGCGGCTGACGAGCGGGCCGAGACGGATCGACAGGAGATCCAATACCTCGAAGGCAAGCAGGCTGCCGCCGAGGCCCGCATCGCTGCCGTCAGCTCCCTCGCCGCGCACTGGTCCACCCTGCCGACCCACTCTGGGGCCGCACACCAGCTCCGCACGACGCTCGGCGAGATCACTGCCGCCGCGATCGTGCAGATCCTCGACGGACCCGCCGACACCCCGGCAGAACCGCGGGAAGACCGCCGGATCTGCCCGGCCTGCACCTGGCCGCTCCACTACGGCCAGACCTGCGCGGAGTACCGGACCGCCGTCTACGCCGCCGACGCCGCATTCATGGCCGCTGCCAATGTCCGCGGCCAGATTGACGCCCTGCTCGCCGAAGGGAAGAGCCCCCAGGCACACGGCTTCACCGAGGAGGAGACCGCCGAGCAGCTGCACGCCCGCCGAGCGCACCCCGGCTGGGAGTACGCCACCACCGAAGGCCCGCGAAAGGCCTGGGACCACGTCGACATGACGCCCGAAGGCGGCGGATGGGAGCGCAACACCGCCGCCGGCCGAGAGGGCTGGGACCGCCTCGACTACACCGAGGAGTCGTACTGGCGCCGGGTCGTCGCGGACAAGCGGTGCGCGATCTGCGGCGCTCACGAGCATGGCGGACGCGACTGGTACCAGAGCGCTCAGGAGTGGCTGGCCTGCTGGCCGTGTGCAGACGGGGACCGGCCGACCTGCCCGGCCGGTGAACGCTGCGAGGGCGTGGACTGCTACCGCCGCGACGAGCACGGGCCCCGACCCAGCGAGCAGCCGCCGGCCGGCTTCTGCCCGACCTGCGAAGGCCAGCCCCGAAGCACGTCGTGACCAGACGTCATCGGACACCGCATCGGCAGCCACGCGGGCCGCGCGCCACCGTCCCACCGATCCCGGCTCGGGCGCCGATGCCCGACCCGCGCAACTGGATGGACTGGGAGGGAGCCTGCGAGGACTGCCATCACTGGCTCGACGAGTGCACGTGCCAGGGCCAGCCCGAAGGCACGTAGTGAGCGGCGGCGAGCGGTCATCCGACGCCAACCTGCCCATCATCACCATCCGAAGGAGAACATCGTGATCGAGCCCACCGGCCCCGACGCCTACGCCGCTGCCCGAATCAACACCCTCCAGGAGAACATCAACCACCTGGCCAACCAGTCCGACGGAACGCCGCGCAACCTCAACTTCGAGCAGGCCGCGACCGTGGCGGCCCTGCAGGGCCAGCTCGCTACAGCTTCGGCGCTTCTCGCCGTTGCGGCGGCCATCGCCCGCTGACGCCCGTCCCGCCTAGCCCTTGGGGACGCCCCCGCTGCGCCCGACCATTCTGGTCGGGCGCTTTCGCGTGTCAGGTCCGGCTGACGACGGTGATGCCGTCCCGTTCGAATACGACCCGGTAGGTCGTCCCGGGGTGCACGGCTTGTGCGTACCGGACGCCGGCGTCTCCTTGCGGCGCTTCGCCCCAGTCGGAGTGGTCGAGGATGACGTAGTCCGGCGGGCGGGTTTTGCTGCCACCGATCCATTGCAGGTCGGTGCGTTCGGCGAGGTGGCTGCCGATGGCGTTGGTTGCCTCGACGGTGGCGCCGTTGGGGATGAGTTTGGTGACTGCGGTGCGGGCGTCAGCCACCTTGCCGCCGTCCCATGCGGCACCGCGTGCCAGGTCGCCGGGGCCCATGTTGAGGGCGGCCATGCAGGCGATCGCGACGGCGGGCAGGGCGGTGATGGCCCGGTCGGTGTACTGGCGGAGCCACATGCGGCGGGAGTGGCGGCCTCGTACAGCGGCGTCTGCAGCAGCGAGGAACAGTACCGGCATGAGGGTGGCGCTGTAGTGCGCGCCGGTTCCCCAGAAGCCGGGGTTGGCGGATGCGAGGCGCCATACGAGGGTGGGTGCCGCGAGGAGTGCGAGAGGTGAGCGGAGGGCGAGGAGCCCGGTGATGCCGAACGTCCACCCGAGGGTCTTCCATGTCGGCAGGCGGGTGATGGCGCTGGTTGCCATGTGCCACCAGGTGGGGTGGGTGCCGCCGGGGATCTTGTCCCAGTACTGGTAGCCGTGGGTGGGTGAGTAGTGCGGGATGACGTACCAGATGGTGACGGCGACGGCGGCGAGCGCGACAACGGTGAGGGTCGCGCCGAGGAGCTTCTTCCGGCCGAGAACCACGATGAGGATCCCTGCGGTAGCGACGGTCAGCCCGAGGTCTTCCTTGACGAGGAGCAGCGGGAGGGCCCACCAGGCGGTGCGGGTCCAGCGTTTGAGGAGGAGTTGCCGGCTGACCATGGCGATGAGGGGGACGGCGAACGCTATCTCGTGGAACTCGAAGTCATTGGCGCGGAGGATGCCGAAGGAGAGGCCGTAGGCGATGCCGATGCAGAGTCCGCGGGCGCGGCCGAGGAGTTGTTCGGCGGTGGCGGAGATGATGCCGGCGGACCAGGCGAAGAGGGCGGCTTGGGCTACGAGGAGGGTGATGGGGGTGGGGGCGATCCACCAGGCGGGGGCGAGGAGTGTGGTGACGGGGCTGAAGTGGTCGCCGAGGATGTTGAAGCCTTCGCCCTTGATGGGGACGACGGGTGTGTGGAGGTGGGCGTAGGCCTTGACGGCTTCGGTGAAGATGCTGAGGTCCCAGCTGGGGGATCCGTAGCGGTGGTAGCGGAGGACCGAGGTGAGGGTGTAGGTCGCGAACAGGGCTGCGGCGAGGGCGAGGTGGGGGATCGCCTGTGCACGCCGGCCGGGGGCCAGCGCGGGTCTTGCCCAGGTGGGTCTGACAGTGGTGGTGGTCATGTGTTCCCCCTGAGCTGATGCTGTGAAGGGAACGGTACGCTCTGCCGATGACAGAGACACCCTCCTCGTTCGCCGCCCTTCGCGCTGCCACCGATGCCAACGGCGGCATCCACCAGACGACCGTTCGAACGCTCCGCAACCTTGTCGGCCAGGCCCGGATGAGCCGCGGCATCGCGGAGCGGATCGAGGTGAACCTCGACGCGGTGGGCTTGCGGTACCTGCCGCCGCAGATCCCTGACGGGCAGGACGACGTGGTGGTTCTGCACACCGATGCCGAGGGGCTTGCTGGGGTGATCGGTCTGGTGCGGCGGATGGTTGAGGTGCCGGCGGGGGATCGCCGGTCGGTGACGGCTGCTGCGCAGTTGGGGTGGCAGTTGAAGGTGTTGAGGGGCGAGGCCGGTTCGTAGGTGTGCGTGAGCCCCGCCGGCTTGGGTCCGGCGGGGCTCACGGATGGTCGTCTGCGGCGGCCTGTCCCGGGTGATCACGTCGAGGGGGCTCAAGGCGTGATCAGGCGGGGTTGCGGCAGGGTCATGCCGGGCCTGGTCCGGCAGGCGACGCCCTCGGCATGGGAGGTACCGAGGGTTGCGGTCGGCGGGCACTGACCGCGGTCTCACCGTAGACCCGCATGGGCGGTTCCGGAAGTCTTGACTCCGCAACAGGTCGGGCGCATGCTGACGCTCCCCTTCACGGAGGAGACCGCATGCTGCAAATGAGACTCGCCAGCCTGCAGGAGACCGTGCCATGCACACGGTGCGGCGGGCACGTGGAGTTGACCATCGACGTGGATCTCGGCGGCGGCGTGCACCTTGAACTCTGCACGCGGTGCGATCCCGGCGGGGGCTTGAGCGGCGAGTTCCTCGCCATGTTGACGTCTGGCCTGATGCCGGCGGACCGGTTCGCCAAGGTGTCGATGGAGTGGATGTACGAGGCGTTGGCCGCGCAGGGCTGGTACCAGATTCCGCGTCAGCCGCGAGGCTAGATGCCGGGCGGCGTGTCCTGGTCGACGTTGTGGCGGGCTGTGTGGCTGACGTGGCCTCGGCATTCGGGGCCCAGGCGGAGTAGCCGGGATTCCGGGTCACGCAGAGCCCGTTTGCAGCGGCGGCAGGTGACGCGGACGGCGAGCTGCCCCTGCACCGGGTCGTCGGTGAGGGGCAGTTGGCGGTGGGTTGCAGCTGTCATCGGTGGCAGTCGCACTGGCACGGGGCTGGGCAGAACTTGCACTGCGCCGGGACCTTGGTGCCGGCTTGCCCGGTCTTGCCCTGGCAGTAGGCGTGTTCGCCGTGGAGGCACCCGGTGGAGAGGTAGTGGTGCGGGTCGGCGGCCTGCAGTCGGGCGAGTTCCGCTTCGAGTTCGGTGATGCGGCGGGCTGCGGCGGCCGGGGACAGGACCGTCTGCAGCGGGGTGCCGGGCGGCAGGCAGTCGGGGTGCCAGCGGCGGCCGTCCGCGTCGATGGTCCAGGTGGTGAGCGGCTGACCGCAGGCGGCGGCGCAGATGCGGGCGGGAAGAGCACTCACTTGGCCACCTCCGGGTCGATGAGGTCGGCGGTCATGCCGACGCAGCGGTTCCAGCGTGAAGCGTCGTAGGACCGGCCGGGGGCGTGCATCTCTCGGCGTTGCTGCTCGGCCAGCTGGTGGGCGAAGGCGAGTAGTGCGGAGGCGAGCGCGGACTGGTGGTGGTCGGTGAAGAACGCCTGCCAGCCCGGCCCGATCTCCTGCCGCGCGTGATCGTAGGTGACCTTGTAAGCAGCCCAGGCCGCGTCGAACGCGCCGGTGCCTTCGACGCGCATCTCCCCGATTCGTTCCAGGTGCTGAGCTTCGGTGAGGCGCCGGCACTCGGCGCAGGGGACGCCTGCCGGATGTCCAATGGATCGGCAGGGTCGGGTGCCGTCGGGCATCCGCTCATGCTGGTCCGGGTGGTGGCCGCAGCCGATACACATCTTCTCGTCGGTCACTGCTGCTCCTCGGTGGTGGGCCAGTCTCGTTCTGCGCGGGCGAGCGCGTCGTCCGGGATCGGCCCGTAGGTGACGTCGAGGTGGTCCAGGAGCTCGCCGAGCTTCTCGTTGTCGAGTGTGACGGCCACGAAGTCGACGTGCTTCGGGTCGTCTCGATCAGGTGCGGGTTCGATGCTCACTGCTGCTCCCCCTCTCCCGGGTATTCGCGGCCGGCGGCGAGGGCTTCACGTGCCTTCTGTGCTTCGGCGATGAACTTGTCGAGGGAGTACAGGGCGTTCTGCTGGGTGCTCGGGTCCGCGTACTCGGTGTCAGCGTCGATGCGCCAGCCGTCGCACTGGTTCGGCAGGCTGACCTTCCAACCGGGCTTGTTGTCCTCGTCGAGCCAGGGTTCGTCGACGTACTCGACGGTGAAGCCGAAGCGGGGCTTGCTCACTGGTCCTCCAGATCGATGGTGAGTTGACCGGCGGCGGCGAGGGCCGCGGCCCGGGTGCGGGCGGCGGTCTCGCGGTGGTGGGGGCCGTCATACCGAAGGTGACAGAGCTGGCACGCCGCGAGGAGGTTCTCGGGTCGGACGTCCTGCGGTTGGTGGTTGAGGTGGGCGACGGTGAGGACGACCTTCGATCCCGTGATCGGGTTGGGCTGGCCGTTGCGGGCTTGGCATCGCCCGTCGTGGTCGAGGCCGCAGTGCCCGGTGCATTCGCAGCGGCCGGCGGCGCGGTTGGTGCGGATGTCGAGGCTGATGGACGGCCAGTTCGTCGGGTAGCGGTCGCGGTTCTCGGGACGTATGGGCACTGCCTCTCCTTGGTCAGGCGGCGGGCTGGCAGCCGAGCTGGCGGCAGTCCGCGTTGCCGTCGCAGGTGGGGCAGGGTGCATCCTCCTTCAGCTCGCCAGCCCACTTGGCGAGCGTCGCGAAGTCCGCCGACGTGAGCCCGATTCGCGGGTCGACGTGGTGGAGCAGCGCCGGCGCGTCGTGGACGCCTGCCACGTACTCGCGGTCGGCCGCGCCGATCTCGTCGTCGATCCACGCGAACGGCCGGCCCTGAGCCCAGCGGACGACATCCCAGGTCTTGAAGTAGGTGCCGTCGCTGCGCTTCGCCCATAGCTCGGGGAGCGGGACGTGCGGCAGCTTGGGCAGGCCAAGGTGCGGGGCGATCCACTCGTTGGCTTCGGCCATCCACGTGGTGCACCAGACGAGGTCGTACGGGAGCGCCTGGAGTTGTGCGCCGTGGTCGTGGTTGAGCCAGACCCGTAGGGGTTTCGCTCGTCCGCCGTGGCGGGCGGTCCACGAGTCGGGGGTCATGCGGTGGGTGGTGTAGCCGGCGGGGCGGCGGGTGGGCTTGGCGGCGTAGGGGTTGAGGGGGCCGTCGATGTCGATGAGGAGCAGCGGGCGCGTCACGTCGCCTCCTTGCTGGTGCGGGCGTTGAGGATGGCTTCGGCGGCGCGGTTCTGGCCGAAGCGGTACCAGTGCTGGTCGTCGCTGGCGGTGGTGGCCGGCGGGAGGTTGTGGATGATGGCGGCGGCTTCGGCGAGGGCCTGGTTGCGGGCTTCGGCTTCGAGGTCGTCGAGGAGTTCGGCCGCCTGGCGGGGCAGCTTGAAGCTGACGTGGAACGCACGCTCGATCCGCTCGCGCGGGGTCCGCTTCACTGGTGGTCCCCGTTGCAGCAGTACATGTCGCCGTCGGGGCGGACAGTCCAGCCCGCGACCTTGGCGGCGGTCTGGGCTTCGCGGGTGGTGTCGTACGTCTCTCGGTGGCCGTAGCCCTGGCCGAGTTCGCGGCCGCAGCCGTCGCAGCGGGCGACGTAGCAGCGGACTGTCTGCACGCTCACGGCTGCTCCTTGACGAGGACGCGGTCGGCGATGTGCTGGACCTTCGCGGCGAAGTGCTGCCCGGGGTTGTCCGTGAAGCGGTGGAGGGCGACCATCGCGGTGACAATGACGTCGCAGAGCTCGTCGGCGACGTCATCGTTGGTGTGGGTGACGCCCTTGCGGGGGTTCTGGCCGACGGTGCCGATGTAGGCACTGGAGACCTCGCCGACCTCCTCGGTGAGCTTGAGCAGCCGCCTCGCGGTCTCCGTCTCGCCGGTGCCGTTGGCCTGGTCGAGCCAGTCGACGAGGTGGCGGATGATGGCGAAGGTGCCGGCCTGCTGGTACGACTGTGCGGCGCCGAGCACGGCGTCGGCTACCTCGTCGGCAAGGTTGATGCCGGTCTGCCCGGGGATGAGGCTGGCCAGCATGCGGCGTGCCTCGGATCGGGCCGCGTCCTGCGCGAGGGCGCGGATGTACTCGGTCATGGTGCTGCTCCTCAGGTTCGGTGGTAGGTGACGCGGGGGCCGGCGTCGATGTCGGCGCGGCGTTCCAGCTCGGCGGCCCAGCCTTCGTCGGAGTTGCGGCGGTCGACGGTCAGCTCGATGGCGTCCTTGAGTGCCTGCTCAGCGGCGGCGCTGCGCCTCTCGGCGAGCGTGTGCTGCAGGACGTTCAGCCGGTCGGTCTCGCCGTTGGCGATACCGGCACGCTTGGCTGCCACTCCGATGCGGCCCCAGGCGAACAGCAGGTCGTCGGCGGTGGCGTACTCGTCGAAGGCCCGCTTGGACTCGCTGTTGAGGTGGCGGCGGGCGCTCAGAAGCTGGTGGTACTGGTCGGCCAGGTGCTTCTGGTCGGTGGTCAGGTTCTCGTGCCAGTCGTAGTAGCCGACCCCCGTCGGGATGGCGCCGAGTTCGAGGCGGACGGCCTTCACGGCGCGGTTGAGGCCGGCACGGGCGGCTTTGACGATGGCGGGGATCAGCGTGCGAGCTTCGTCGAGTTCGTCTGCGGTGAGCCAGTCGGCCGGCTTGTTGCTGACGCGCTCGTTGGGGAGGCAGGCAGTGCGGACGGAGTACTCGGCTTTGGCTGCCCACTCTTCGCGGGTGGGCCAGGTGCGCTGCGCCATCGAGTTCCCCTTGCCATCGGTGTCTATTTTTTAGACAACATCAGCATGGCATGCCACCCCCTTGATGTCTAGGAAATAGACAGACCCCGTGGGACCATTTCTGCCATGAACACCGACGTCTGGACCCACGCCCTCAGAAGCCGCGCAATCAAGATCCGCCAGCAGCTCGACGCCCTCGACGACGAGATCGTCCTCGCGCACAAGGACGGCGTGTCCTGGCGAGACATCGGCAAGGCCGCCAACATGAACCACGAAAAGGCCCGCCAAGCCCAGGCCCGCGTCGACAAACGACACCAACGCAAGCCCCTGCCGGAACCAGGCACAGCCGAGCCCGACGGCCCGTAGCCCTGGCCGTTGTCAGGGCCGGCCGCTAACGTGACCGCACCCTCCAGGAACGGAGCAACCTTGCGCCTCGCCACCATCCGCCAGATGATCACCGACTCCACCCTCGACGACTGGAATGACATCCAGGGCCTCGGCAGCGGCACCGCTGCCTCCCCACTTACCGCCTGGGACAAGTCCACGACCGCCGCCGGCTGGGAGCTGTACCTCGCCTCCCACCACCAGCTACTTGCGCACGTCGAGGACGTGTCCCTCAGCATCGCCTACGGCATGCCGCAGGACGTCGCCGAGCCGATCGCACAAGATCTCATGCCGGACTGGAACACGTTCGCCGACGACAGTCCCCTGCGCGTCACGTGGGCCGACATCATGTGGAACGGCAACCCCGTCGACCGGTACGCCATGACGGTTGTGGACGGCGCGCGGGCCATCCTGCCCTGGCCCGTCCCCACCTTCGAGCCGGCCGAACGAGTTGCGGCAGGCAAGGCAGTCGCCTACGAGGTACCGAGGTTCCATGTGCAAGTCGCGCGACTCCTCGACGAGAGCCGCGGCGGTCGCAGCGAGTTCGACCGGTACCTGGACGAGGCCGGCTTCAAGGTCGTCGACGAGATCAGCTGACGTCCACCAGTGTCGACTCCTCCCACCTCGACCAGCGGAGCATCCGTGAGCAACCCGAGCGACCCCGTCGATTTTGCAGCGTCTGCGCGCCGCCGCGATTCCAAGCCCGGACCCGAGAAGGCCGGCGCGGAACTCGATGCCGCACAGCACTGGGAGCGAGCGTTGCAGGTGCACGGGGCGAGCCTTCGCGACCCGGCAGTTGCAGCTGCGGCGACGGGCATCTCCGAACTGCTGGAGCGGCTGATCTACGCCGGCCTCAGGGCCCGTTACGGTGATGCATCCCGCGGCATCCCCGGTGACGAGAACGACGGCATCGATCACACGGGTGCTCAGGTGTTCATCGATCTGATCTACGGGCTCCGGGATGCTGCTGGCCACCTTCGGGAGCACGACGCGCACAGCTGACAGGCAGTTTCGGCTTCTCGCCGAGTAGGTCCCGCACCGATCGGTGCGGGACCTACGTGCGTTCGGGGGCTCAGACGCGAGCGGGGCACGTGTCGGGGTACTTGGCCTTCAGGGTGTCGAGCGAGTGCGAGTCCCATTCGATCTTGATGGGGTTCTGGTCGGCGAGGGGGTGTCGGGCGCAGTAGATGCCGTCCCACTGCTCGCGGAAGTGCTGCCACATCGGGCCGATTTCCGTCTCGGCGTCGTAGCAGGGCTGGCCGCAGGTGCGGCAGAGGCGGATGTCGCCTTCGTGGGTGCGGATGGATTCCATGGCGGCGAGGGTAGGGCGGGGGTGGCCAGCTGGTGGGTGGATTCGTGGGCTGTTCAGCCGTTCGGGTTGGGGCCGGGTGACGTTTCGTCACGATGCAGTTACGAGGGGGGTGGGCGTGGGTGTGGACTGGGAGCATCGGCGGCGTCCACGAACGACCAGCCCGAGGGGCTTTCCTTGTCCAACTCCAACTACCAGCCGTCGCAGCGTCAGGTTGAGAAGCGCGGCGCGAACCATGGTCTGCACGTGTTTCTGTCGATCATCACGTGCGGCTTGTGGGCGATCACGGGCTGGCCTATCGCGACGATGATGGGCCGGAAGACTGTGACGACCGTGAAGGGCGGGGCGGTACCGTACGCGGCTCCGCAGCCCCCTCCCGGATATGCGGCGCCTCCGCCGGGCTACGGGCCGCCACAGCCCCCGTACGGCGCCCCGCAGGGCCCGTATCCGCCCCCGGGCCAGACCCCGCCCCAGGGCACCACGTGGGGCCGGCCGCCCCAGCAGTGACTGCTGCGCAACATCTGGACTGCCTCGTTCCGCAGGCGTAGCCTCCGCGGCACGAGGGGTGGTCACCCTGAAGGTGTTCAGTTGCCCGCCGAACACCGCTGCGCCCCGCCGTGTTGATCACGGCGGGGCGCATGCACGTCCGTCAGGGGCGGGGCCTCATCGACGTGACTATCTGCGTGAACACCTCGACCATCTCCGAGTCACGCTGCGGACCGGCCGGCGCCGCCCTGCCCTCAGCAATCCGCTGCTCCATGAACTCGCTCGTGAACGACCCCGCCGCGGTCAGCATCTCGTCGGTCAGCCAGCTGATGTCGGCCATGGTGTCTCCTTCGGATCGTGCAGCGGGATCAGGAGTGTCCCACCCGGACGGCCATACGCCGACAGTTCGCAGGCACGTCAGGAGACGACCGCGACGTACTCCGCGCCCTTGTGGTTCGCGACGATGAGCTGGAAAGCATGACCCGCACCGCAGTACAGGGCCACCTCGACATAGCCGCCACGCGTCTCGATCGGCCCGTCGTAGTTGTCCCGGTCCGGGTGCACCGTCACCGCCTCATGGTCACCACCTTGGGAGAGGGTGCCGTCCTCGTTGATCGTGCCCCGGTCGATGCTGGGCTCGGCGCAGCGCGGGCAGTGCACCTGCCACTGCCGCGTGCCCGGCAAGCGCACATCGTGCGGCTGGAGCACCTCCGCGTGCTCACGGACCGGGTTGTCCTCCTGGCGCCAGGTCTTGCCCTGCCAGTCGCGGTGGTCGCCGGCGTGGCCGGTCTCCAGTTCGCAAGACGAGTCGTCGGTGTCTGCGTCGCACTGGATGACGACTCCGTGCTGGCGGAACGCTTCGACGATCGCGGCGTCGCCGGCGAACTGGTCGAGGGACTCGTGCTCGGTGTCCCAGTCGCCGTCCTTGAGGGTGCGGATGAGGTCGGCGAGGACGCGGGTCTTGAGTTCGTCGGTGGCGCCACTGTCGATGAGGGCCTGTGCGACGGGGTCGAAGATGTAGGAGGCGGATGCCCAGCCCATGAGGGTCTCCTTCGGTTGGAACGCTACGCGGACTTGGTGAGCAGCTGCAGTTCATGGTCGTGGCACAGCAGCGGGCCGATCATCCAACTGACTCGGTGGACGGTCCAGCGTCCGCCGGTGAGCGGGCCGGGCGGGACCTCGTCGACGATCACTCCGGTCAGGCCGGTCGCGCGCGGGTCGTCTTCGCAGGACTTGATCAGGACTTTGTCGTCGGCGTGGAACATCGGTCAGCCCTCCTGGGTGACGGCAAGGCAGGGACGGCAGGTGACTTCGGTCCGGTCCGGCATGGCTTCGTCGACCTTCCGGCCCCACAAGTCTTCGAGGTGCACCTGCTTGTCGCAGTGGGTTCGCCGTGTACCGGGCGGTACGGCGTGCACCTTGGTGCTGCTGCGGAAGCGGACTCGGCTGAGCGTCGTCAGGTCGATCACCGGTCAGCCCTCCGACTCGCCGAACAGGGACGGCTGCTCCTCGCTCACCGGCGCACCCTGCTCCTGCCACTGCTTCCGGTACTGATTCACCCAGTCCGAGCAGTCACCGCGGGCATGGAACCGGGCAGTACCCTCCGGCAAGTCAAGGCGCCACAGGTTCGGACCGGGGAACGCCACCTCCTTCTGGCGGCTGCCGATCGTCTCCCCGCAGCCCATGCACGCGCCGGCGGGGATGGACAGCAGCCGGTCGCTCTTCGCGACCTGCCTGTCCACGTGCTTCTCCAGCAGCTCTTCACGGCACGGCGGGAGTTCACCGCAGGACCGGCACACGGCGTAGTGCTCCGGCAGGATCGGCCATTCCAAGGAGGCCCTCGCCGCGAGGTGCTTGCGCTTGCCGCCGCCGTCGGGCTCCAGGACGACGTTCACCGGCCGGTCCCGCCACGTTGCCGGGTCCGGCGCCGGCTGCTCCTGCTTCCCGTCGAACCAGAACCTGAAGTGCCGGTCCCAGTGCGTGATCCAGGGGGCGGGCCACAGGTCCTGCGGGATCTCGCGGATCTCGGCGACGCGCCACGGTGCGCGTTCCCAGATGACGAGCATGCCGGGCTGCAGCTGCGGGTTGATCGCCCGGAAGACGCGGTCGTGCTCGGCGTACTCCAGGCGCCGGTGGACGCTGCTCGGCCTCGATGCGAAGGCGCGGGGGCCGGCCCAGGTCGGCGCGTCGATGTGACCGCGGCGGACGGGGGTGCGGGATCGCCAGTTTTGGTCGGGGACGGTTCCGAGGGGGATGGTCATCGGTCAGCCCTTCACTGCAAGGAGGTCGATCGCTTCGACGGTGGTGCCCGGGGTTCGGATCCAGGCTTCGAGCTTCTTCACGTACGCACGCTGAGCTCGGTCGGCAGCGAGCTGAGCCTGGCGGGCGGCGGCCCGAGCCGCGGCGACGTCGGGGGCGTGCTCCTGGAGTGCCTTGACCATGTAGGGCGGCATGACCGAGGCCAGCTTGGCGGGGGTGCGCTTGCGGCGGCCGTCCAGGCAGAGGACGAGGAGGCCGCGGAGGCCCTGCGGAGTGGTGAGATCCACGAGTCAGCCCTCCAGACTGGTACTGAGCAGAGCGGGGTTGGCGTTCTGCAGTTCCTCGATGGCGGCGGCCACAGCGGCCTGTTCCTCGAAGCGCCAGCCGGCGGGCGAGTGCCGCATGCGCTTCCAGGGGCGGGGCGGCACCAGCACCTCCACCGTGTCGTTCTCCTCGACGGCGACGCCGATGCCCCAGAAGTCCGCTTCGATGAGGGTCTCTGCGAGGCGAGGCCGTTCCGGGGCGAGGATCGCCCGGGGGCAGAACGGGGCGAACGAGCCGGCGATGCCGAGGTTCGTCCCGGACACGGGACCGGTCACGAGCGCCAGGTGCACTGTGGCCGGCCTGATCGCTGTGCGGGTCACGTGCGTGACCTGTCCGTCGGTGCGGGTGAGGCTGGCAGCGGTTGGCGGCAGTGCCCGGAGGAGGGCCCGCTGCCGGGCCGTCAGCGCGGATGCTGCGACGGGCATCCCTTCGGGGACGGACAGCAGCAGGTCGAGGTGCTCGGGGTTGTCGATCGCCGGCGGGCAGGAGTCGCCGTGGACGGTGCGGCGGCGCTGGTACTCGGTCCGGTTGAGCACGGTGAACAGGGCGGCCCGGCGACTGTGGCCCTTCGGGGTGGGCGTCATGACGGCCTGGTGGGGCAGTGCGGACAGCAGCGCGTGGGCGGCAGCCGTCATGCGCCTCTCGTACGCGGTCATCGGAGCGATGGCCACCGGTCAGCCCTCCACGGTCTGGGCCGCGAGCGCCAGGAGGACGTCGGCGTGGCACGCGGCGTCAAGCGGGCACCAGCACATCAGGTCCCGCCCCGCGAGTTCACGGCGTGCGGCTTCGGCGAGATCGGGGTGCACTTCGAGGTGCCAGCGGTACATGGTGACGGCGGCTCCGCGGGCGGCGGTTGCGGTGGGCCAGACGCCGATGTTGCCACCGTTGTCGTGGTGCAGGTGCCAGCCGGCGGTGGTGGGGTCGAAGACGATGCGGCTGGGGTTGCCCCAGCGGGTGCCGCGGCCGACGTAGACGCCGTTCTCGGGCTTGCGCCAGCCGGCCGTGCGGCGGCGCTGGATGCGGGAGGGCGTGAGGGTCATGGTGATTCCTCCTGGTTCGTAGTCAATTGTCTCGCGGTTTTGGGCGTGCGGGTAGTGCTGTGACGTGGCGGGATGCGCTCAACTCGGCGGAGAGGAGCAGCAGGTGGGGCCGGCCGGGAAGGTGCGGTCGCCCCGAGCTACGCGACAGCCCGCCGCTGCTCGTCGTACCGGTCGTACTCTGCAGCGGCCTGAACGATGTACCGGGCGAGCCAGTCGTTCACTCCCGGGCGCAGGTACAACAGGCGCAGCTCCTCCGCCGTGGACCAGGTCACTTCGGCTGGCCCCTTGGCGGGGGTACGCGAGCACGCCCGGAAGACGTACTGCGCGAGGTAGGTGACCGGGTTTTCGCGGGCGTCACGTCGGGTGTGGTGGGCGTGCAGCCAGCGGGCGAACATCATCTCCAGCCGCACCGCAGGGTGCTGTTCCGCTCCGGGGCAGGTGTCGGTCGCGTAGATCGGACCGTCGGGGTCGTACGGCCGCGAGTGCCGAAAGGTTCGTCCGTCGCGGCGAAGCCGCACCGTGACTTCGCACACCGCACAGATGCCCTGGTCTGGAATCTTCATGGCGACTTCCTCCTTAGAGGGGCGGGGTCTGCGAGGTGAGGTTGCGGAGCGACGCGTACCGGCCCTCGAACTGCAGCCAGACCTCCACGCCGCGCTTGCCGTTGCGGTTCTTCGCGATGATCGCCATGACCTTCCCGGCATTCGGCCCGGTGTCCATACCCTCCTCGTCGAGCTCACGGTGCAGCAGGACAACGGTCGAGGCGTCCTGCTCGATCTGCGAGGAGTCCTTGAAGTCCGTTGCGGCCGGGCGGCGGCCGGCCTGCCCGCGGTTGAACTGGGCGAGGGCGAGGACCGGCACGTCGAACTCGTCGGCGATGCGCTTCATGCCGAGGGAGATGTTCGCGACGTCCTGGGTGCGGTTCTTCCCCGCGTTCGGACCTTCGGGGGTGATCAGCTGCGCATAGTCGATGACGACCAGGCCGGGCTTGCGGCCCTGCGACTCCATCCACCGCACCCGCGACCGGATCTTGGAGATCGTCAGGACCGGCGAGTCGTCGAGGATGAAGTTCGACGCCGCCGTCGACGTCATCCGCTCAGTGACCCGGGCGATCTTCAGCCACTCCTGGTCGCCGAACCGCCGGCGCATCATCGCATCCATCTCGATGTTCGCCTCCGCCGATGTCAGGCGGGACAGCAGCTCGGAGCCGCCCATCTCCATCGACGCGACGAGGACCGGCAGGTTCCGGCGGAACGCAACGTGCGCGGCCTGGTTGAGGGCGAACAGTGACTTCCCGCCGGACGTGGCGGCGCCGACGATCGTCACCTCCTTCGGCTTGAACTGGATCACCTCGTTCATGTCCGGCCACGGGGTGTCCACGGCCCGCGGGTCGGCGCCGGCATCCAGTTCGTCGAGGAAGTCCGGCCAGCGGTCGGCGACGGACAGCTTCGCTTCGGTGGACGATGCCGTCTCGCCGAAGAGCTGCTGCAGTTCGGTGAGCGCCATGCCCGCGATCTCGTCGGAGGAGGTGTCGCGCAGCCGGGCCCGCTGCACCAGGCGGATACCCATCTGCTCGATCTGCCGCAGGCCGTACAGGTCGAGGACGATGTCGGCGTAGTCGACGCCCACCCCGCCTGTGGGTACGGCGTCAACGCAACGGTGAGGGTAGCTGGGGCCGCCTGCCAGCTGCAGTTCGCCGGTGGAGCGCAGCGCGGCCACGATCTTGATGGGATCGGGGGCGCCGTTCTGTCCCGGGGTGTCGTGGATCGCCAGGATCGTCTTGTACAGGATGCGGTGGGCCTCGCGGAAGAACGCGTCGCCGTTGCCGAGGACGAGTTCAATCTCGCCGATGGCGCGCCGGGAGATGATCATCGCGCCGATGACGGCCTGTTCGGCAAGCTCGTCCCAGATGCCGTTCAGCTCCCAGGCGTCGTCGGCCGGCTCGTCGTAGTCGGGGCTCATGCGGCTTCCTGTCGGGTCTGGGTGTCGGGGTGGCAGGCGGGGCACTCTTCGGCGTAGACGAAGCCCTGGTCGTTGGTGAAGGACCGTCGGCGGGTCTCGCGGTCGCAGTCGAGGTCTTCGCACCAGGCCGGCCAGTTGGCGGGCACTGCGCCCTGGTGCCGGCTCTGTGTGGCGGGCTTCAGGACGGCTGACCGCAGGGGCAGGTCGGCGATGCGTTCCTTCTCCAGGACGGACGCGTGCCGCTTGATGCCGTCCGGGTTGCTGGCCAGCTGCGCCTGGAGGTTGTCGTCGAGGTTCCAGCCCTGCGCGGTGATGGCTTCCAGGAGCTTGGGGGCGAGGCGCTGGGCGGTCTTGCGGCCGACTGTCCATGGGGCGGGGAGCAGCTGGAGGAACTGTTCGGCGTGGCGGATTTCGTCGGCGGTGAAGTCCGCCTCCTCCTCCGTCGGCGCAGCCGGCTGCTTGAGGGGGTAGGGGGAGGAGGTTTCCACCTCCTCCGGGGGGTGTGGGGGGGACGGCTTGCCAGCGGCACATGGTGCGACCTGCACAGACGGGCTTTTCACCATCTCGGCTCGCCCACCATGTCCTGTGGGCGACGGCACATGGTGCGACCTGCGGTTTCCGTTGCCGACCTTCTCCTGTCGGCGACCATCTCCTGTCGGCGACGGCACATGGTCCGAGCTGGGGTTTTCCGTCTCGGCGGTCTGGATCGGAATCCAAGGGCTCGCGGCGGGCAGTTCCGCTCGCGCCCGCTTGGAGATCTCGTAGCGGATGCCCGTCACCTTGCCGCCAGCGCCTCGGAGTCGAACGGCCTGGATGTAGCCGGCCTGCCGGATCAGGGCGAGCTCGCGGCGCACACCGTCCTGGCCGAACGGGCGGCCGTTGGTGCTCTTCCAGCCGAGCTGCCCGAACCACACGGCGAGTTCGTCGACCGTGAAGCTCATGCCCTGCGGCATGAACCAGATGGCCTGCAGCGTGGCGATGGTGGTGGGCTGCCAGCCGTGGCCGAAGAAGGTGGCGTCCGTGATGGTGACGGACGGCTCGGGCTCGACCGCGCGGGCGTAGGCGGACACAGCCGGGGTGGAGTTGCTGATCACTGAGGTGCTCTCCGGTGGCAGGAGCAGGGATGTGAGGGCGGGCCGCCCCTTCGCGGGGCGGCCCGGGGCGGTCAGCGGCCGAGGATGCTGTCGACCGTGCGCGTGGCGGCCTGCTCGGGCAGGGATCCGGTGACCGAGTGCTGGCCCGTCGGCGGCTCGTAGTGCGTCTGCACGTCGACGAAGCCGGCCTGCTGCGCCTTCTCGGCGGTGTGGACGGTCTGCGCTGCGGCCTTCGGGCCGGAGAAGCGGGCGATGAGGCTCACAGTTCGCCCACCTTCCCGGCGGCGAGGACGCGGACGAGCTGGTGGTCGAGGAGGTGCGTGAACGCGCGGTCCAGGCGGCGTCGGGCCTGCGCCCGGAGGTGCAGGATCTGGCCGACGGAGGGGAGGGCCGGCGGGCGGCACTTGCCGATCGCGGCGTTCTCGGTGGGGCGGGACACGGTGGAGGCGCTCATGCGGTCACGACCGAGGCGGGGGTCACGTCGATGAGGGTGCCGAACAAGTCGGTGAGGATCTGCCAGGCGTCAGCGCGAGCGAGCTGCGCCGGCGAGTAGGCGGCGACGACACCCTCGCGGATCCGCTGGAACCGGATCGGGTGCGGCGCGTCGTCCGGGAGGGCCGGCGCGAGGGCGGCCGGGAGACTGTGGAACTTCTCAAGAACAGCTGCCATGATTGAGTCACTTCCTTCTGCGCCTTGGTTTTCCAGACCTGAGGGGCGCGGTTGCAGTGAGTCGAGGGCCCGGTGTTGACGCACTGGGCCCTACGCATTGATGTGGTCAGGCCACGGCCGCGAGGTCGAGCTGGATCGAGACGAGACGCTCGACCGGCAGCTCGTATGCCAGGGCAAGAGCGAGGGCCGTACGCAGGTCGGGCGGGTTGACTCCGCGGTGTACGCGACTGACGACGGCGCGGTCCAGGCCGGCGCGGCGCGCGATGAGCTCGTAGTTGAGCCGCCCGCTGCGCATGGTGTCCCCGGCTTCCGCAGCTGCCCCCGAGAGGGCGGCCGGGTTGAAGGCGATCCGCATGGCACCCCCTTCGGGAGCGTGGTTGGTGAGCGGCGCCAGTATCGGCACCCGTGCATCAATCATCGCACACTTCATGCACGCATGCACGGTTTCTCGTGTCACCGGATTCACCGAAAGCCGCCCACCTGCACCTTTGCGCGTGAGTCAACATGTTCAAAGACAAGTCTTCGCGCTAACATCGGCACCAGTGCACGAATCGCCGACATCGCAAAGGAAGCCATGGACGCTGAACGGAGCGCCTTCGTTACCTGGCTGCGCGCAACAGCCGCAGCCACCGGCTACGACCCAGAAGTGCGGGGCGGCATCGCTCGCCTCGCCAAGGCAGCCGGCATTGACGCCGCTCCCGTCAGCCGGGCCATGAGCGGCGAAATGATCCCGAAGATCGACACGCAACGCGCACTCGCCATCGCCATGGGGATCAAGCCAGTGGAGATGTACATCCGCTCAGGCACCATCGCCCCCGAAGACCTCCCCGGAGATGGCGAGCAACTCACCCGTCCCCCCGAGCAGGATCTGGCCGCAATCGGTCGCAACTTCGGGATCCCGGAGGACAGGCTGCCGCTCTTCATCGCTTCGGTCGAGGCGGTGGCCCCGGTCTTCGCCGAAGCGATCAGCGAAGACAAGGGCACCAAAGGCATCTAGTCCCTGCTCGCCGAAACCGCACTGCGCTACGGTTGCTGGGCGTCGCTACGCCATGGCGACCACCGGACGGCCTGACTTCCCGCCCGGATACCCGAAGCACCCACGGGAGACGAAATGAGCGCCGACCAGCCCTGGACTATCGAGCGGATCTGCGACGCCCTCGGCACACCCGCCCTCTCGACCCGCTTTCTCGGCGAGATCAACCGGGCACCGGCGCATGAGATGCTCGCCGTCTTCGCGAAGTGGCAGGGCATCGCCGAACGTCTGCTCATCACGGCGCAACGGGTGATCGAGGCCAAGGCTGCGCAAGAGGCCGGCCTGCCGATCCCCGGCGAGTGGACGGATATCACCGACAAGGTCCAGGCCGAAGCCGCGAGGATAAGGGCCCGCCAGGCCGCCTGAACTTCAGATTCCGAGGACGGCGATCATCCGCGCCGACTACGCTCGCGCACGTAGCTGTTAGCCCGAAGGCGGGCACCCCTCGCGACCCTCGGGGCGCTGATCACCAGGACAGCGGATGACCTACAGACTTCACGACGAGCCGACCATCAGGACCGTATGGGACTCGCTCCCCCCGGACGTCTCCGCGCAGCTGACCCTGGCGCTCGCCCAGGTCTGCAACGACCCTCTTGGCAGCACGGCGCCCTACGGCGAAGACGACGGCGTGATGCGGACCCTTGTCCTTGACCACCTGATGGCCGTGCTCTACCTGGGACACCAGACCAAGACCGTGCACGTCTTCCAGATCGACTACCTCGGGTAGCTCCAACGACAGCTGCGCCCCACCATCACGTGATGGTGGGGCGCAGCTGTGTGCGATGCCTACTCTGCCGACGGGGAGGACTCGCCGGCGCGCTTACGGGGGCGGGCATCCGGTCCGCGACCCTTCGTGTCGCGTGACTGGAAGAACGCCTCGATGGGCGCCCAGTCCATGGCCCAAGCGTTGCCGATCTTGAGCCATCGATCGGCGGGGATTGGCCACTCCGGGTCGGTCTCCGCGATGTGACGTACACCCTGCCTGGTGATGGGCTTCTCTACGAGTCCGCGGTCTCTGAGCCGCTTGGCGATCTCGGTAAACGTGACCATGTCCGGGGTGCTCCTCCCTTCGTCGGCGGCCGTCATGGTGCCACCCTACGGGAATTACTTGTCAATGCGCCAGTAGTCATCTAGGCTCTCCAGTGCAAGGAAAAACCCCGACCGGATGACCGGACCGGGGCCGAATTGCCGCGCCCGGTGGTGACACACCGGGCCCAACCTGTACCGCCCACCTGCGCAAACAGAGGAGGCAGCCATGGCACAGAGTACTGGCGCTCCGTCCAGTAACGCCAGCATCGCGATGCCGGCCCCGAGCCCCCGCATCTGGGACGGCTTCGACGACCCGACCGGACCCGCCGCCTGGAACGCCTTCGGCCGGCAGCCCTCCCGACCCACCCCGCCGTTCGGAGCACCCAACATCGGCCAACGCACCATCAACCCCAAGGAGAACCCCATGGGATACGCCGGCAACTACAACGAGCCCAAGCCGCTCGCCGAACTCGTCATCGTCCCCCAGCCCACCACCGAGCAGCCGCCCGCCGAGCCCCAGCCCGACTCCGAGTGAGCGACGACAACTGGGCCCCCGGCCCCCTCATCCCCAAGATCCCCCGCCCCCGCCCGCCCACCGACAGCACCAACCCCGACAAGAACGACCCGGCAGTCCCCGACTGGCACTGCACCCCCCACGGCGAGACGGGCAACGGTCCTTCATAGCTGGTGACGCACCAACCCACCAAGGAGCCACCCGTGACCCAGCAGGAATACGAAGCCGGCGCCCTCACCGTCGCCACCGCCCTCGGCGACATCCCCGCCGATTCGACGCCCGCCGACGCCCAAGCCGTCATCGACCAGCTCGCCGACCAGCAAGTGCTCGACAACTCCGTCCGACTCCTCCGAGCCCTCGGCTGGGAGCAGCCGGCCGCCGCCTAACAGCAGCTGGCCCCCTGAAGGGAACCCCCGTGCTCAACACCGGCGACAGCGTCACCGTCATCGACGCCACCGACCAGAACCCCAAGACCCTCGGCCGCACCGGCACCGTCGTCCAGAACAGCAACGGCCTCGTCGCCGTCAAGGGCCTCGACAACCGAATCGTCGAACTCGCCGTTGGCGAGCGCGCCTACCGCCCCGACCAGCTCCGCAAGAACTGAGAGGCACCCGAATGGGATGGAACTGGGACCACGCCCAAACGATCGAATCCCGCAGCTACAACGCCCACGCCGAACTCGGCGAACACCTCCGCAACATCGCCCCCCGAGCCGACTGGCAGGCCCTCCAGGCCCTCTTCGCGCGCGACTCCGACGGGTTCGACATCCAGCCCGCGCAGGCCGCACGAATCGCCGAAGCCCTCAAGGCCCTCGCCCCGCACGCCGGCCCCACCTGGAACCGCGCCTGCCTCGACCTCGGGGCATCCGCCGCCGCCGCTGCCCGCAGCAACGCGGTCTGGCACTGGACCTAGCTCAGCCCCGGGGCGGTCGTCCATCCGACCAAGAACGCCGACCGCCCCGGGCACCCCACCACCCACCAACGAGCAGATGAGAAGGCAACACCATCATGTCCGTTCTCAACCGCATCTCCAACCGCCTCGTCGACCGCGCGACCGACGGCATCGACTCCTGGGGCCGCTCGATCATCGCCCAGATCCCGACCGGCGCCGGCGAGACCGAGATGCGCCGCCGGCACGCCGACTGGGCCCGCACCGCAGAGCTCCACCGGACGTACTACGCCCCCGACTCCGAGTACATCTGGCTGCTCGGCCCGAACGGCGACGAGCGCAACGCTCAGCTGATCGCCACCAACAGCTACGTCTTCGTGCGCCGCGACCGCACCGGCCTGCTCACGAAGATCGGCACCCACAGCTGGGATGTCTTCTTCCGCGCAGGTTTCGACGGCTTCACCACCACCGAGCCCCGCAAGCCCCCGAAGGGCGAGGACTTCTTCGTCCGCGGCGACCTCCGCGACGCCCCCAAGGACTGGGTGATCACCCGGTGACCCTGACACCCGTCACCGAGTACCGCACCGCCGGCGGCGCCCTGATCACCGTCCACCGCGCCACCCTCCTCGGCTTCTGGTTCCGCGGCTACGGCTGGAAGTGCTCGGGCTGCGGCAGCAGCCAGCCGCACGCCGAGCACAAGCAGCCCGTCCAACGCGCCACCGCCGACGCTGCCGCCAACACCCACGCCGGCACCTGCCACCGCATCCCCTGAAGGAGAATCCGCCATGACCGCCAGCATCCACCTCAGCAACGACCCGGAGACGCCCGTCCCCGCCGGCATCTGGCACTTCGCCATCGCGGCCGGCCGGGACGGCACCGCCACCGGACTCATCAACGTCATCCGCCTGTCCACCATCAGCAAGATCGCCGCCGAGGTCGCGCAGCGCAACGAGATGAGCGACGACATCGACGAGCTGATCCTCACTGGCGACCCGACCCAGTAACGCCCGCCCCCTCCGCCCAGCCCAGACCCCGAAGGAGAACTCGATGACCGACTACGAGCAGCAGACCGTCGACAGCTACACCAGCGCCCGCCGTGACGTCGACCTCGACGCGATGGCCGCCCTGATCGACGCCGCACGCCAGTACGACCAGGGCGGCCCCGGCAGGAACCTCTACCAGCGCCTCACCGACGTAGCCCTCCGCATGCCGCTCAACACCGCCGGCTGACCGCCGTACGGCGCCGCACAGCCACAGCTCTGTGCGGCAGCCGCAGGCACTCAGACACCCCGCCAACCACACACGGAGAACCCAATGGCCAAGACGCCCAAGCCCGGCGACCCCGTCCGCATCACCAACCTGTACTCCGACGACGGCTCCTGCGCCAAGTACGTCGGCCAGACCGGAACGGTCAGCAGCATCGGCGGCAACAACATCGCCATCAGGTTCGCCGGCGACCCGGACCGGTCGTACGGCTTCTTCACCGACGAGATGGAACCGGCATGAAATCCACCCGCCCCGCCACCCCCGCCGAACACCAGACGCTCTCCACCATCGCCATCGCCCTCGCCCTCACCGCCTGGACCTGGACGCCCGGCGCCCTCGCCGTCGCGGCAGCCGTCCTCACCCAACTCCTCGTCGTCACCGCCGCCGCCTGGGCGCTCCGCTGGAACATCCCCGCCGCGCTCGCCGCCAACCAGCAGCACCTCCGGCTCACGGCCGCCGCGACCTTCGCCCTCGCAGCAGCTCTCCTCCACCTCACCGCCAACGCCATCGCCCCCAACCACCAGCCCACCACCCGCTAAGGACACCCACCCCCATGAACGAGCAGCCCAGCACCGGGACCGACAAGCTCATCCGCGGCGCACTCATCCTCGTCATGGGCGCAGCACTCACCGTCGGTACCTGGTCCATCTACACCCTCCTCACCGGCAAATTCGGAGCCCCCGAAGAAGTCGCCGTCTTCGGCGCCGGCATGTTCGACATCGCCGCCCTCTTCTTCGCCCTCCTCTCCCAGCGATACGCCGCCAGCCCCGACTCCGGCCTCGCCCCCCGCCTCGCCATGTTCGCCATGGTCTCCACCAGTGCCTGGGTCAACTGGACGCACGCCCAGATGGAGCACTGGGGCCTCGTCGGCGGCGTCATTCTCTCCGCCGCGCCGATCATCGCCGAACTGTCCTTCGAGATGTGGCACCGCTACGAGCACCGTGAAGCGCTCCGCCAGCAGGGCCGCGTCTCCACCGCACTGCCCGTCATCCCCGGCCTCGCCTGGATGCTGTTCCTCACCAAGTCGTGGAGCGTGATGCGCAAGTCGGTCGGCGCCCGCCTCACCGTCATCGAGAACGAGGCGCAGCGTGCCGCATCGTCCGACGATGCGCATCACCTTCAGCGCGTCACCGCACCCCGCCACGCGGTCACGGCAGAGGCGGACGGTGATGCACAGCACATCGTCATCACCCTGCAGCAGCCACACGCCATCACCGCATCACCCGCCTCCCGGCAGTCCGCTGCGGCGCATGATGCGCCCAATGTCGTCGCACGTCAGCGCCGTGATACGGCCCCGCGCGTCATCACCGTGCCGCGCCTCGAAGCCGCTGATGCGCCCGTCGCGGATGCGGGTGAGTCGCTTCCCGATGCGGACTTCGCCGCCATGTCGAAGGCCGAAGCGGTTCGGGTGATGCGCGAGGCGCTCCCCGACGCTTCAGCGCGTCAGATCGCTGAAGCGCTCGCGCCTCACGGCATCACCGCTGATGCGGCTTACGTCCGCACGGTGCTGTCCCGTGACGCGCAGAAGAACCCGCAGCAGGGCACTGGCGGCTACCTGTAGCCCTTCGACGCCTCACCGCACCACCTACTGCCGCTACCCCATGCGAAGGAGAGAGTTCCGTGGCCCAGTACGCCGGCCCCGTCGAGGTGCCGTTCCTCCCCAGGCCGATCCGGGCCGCCCAAGCGACGACCGTGACGGCGATGCCGACGACGACGAGAGGAGCCCCGATCGGCCCGGAAAAGGGCCTTCAGGCCGCACCGTCGTCGTCGGCAGCAACCACCTGGGATGCCTCTGCGCTGGCCACCACCGACAAGTCGGCCCCCACCCGACGCCTCCTGGCCAGCTGCGTAGCCGTCGCCCGCCGCACCTACACCCTCACCCTCCGATACAAGGTCGAACTGGCCCCCACCCTCACCGTCAGCGCCGCCACCGCACTCGGCTGGTGGCAGAACCTCGCCGGCGCCGGCGGCTGGACCGTCGCGGCCTATACGGGCCTCGGCCTGGCGTCCGCCGCTGTCGCCGGAGTCGGCCTGCGCTTCCAGAACCCGGCGCTCCTCAACGGCGGCGCCGGCATGGCGCTCGCCTTCGCGGACGTCGCCACTGCGGTTGGTGCCGGGCCCGGCGGCGTGTCCCTCACCGCTGCGGCCGTCACCACCGGCGCGGCGTACGGCGCGTACGTGCCGTGGCTGATCCGCTACCGCAAGGACCACAAGCCCGTCGCCCCGGCCGTGGCTGCGGCGGCCAAGCCCGCCGAGGTGAACACCGTGCCGGCGGGCGCCATCGCCACAGCGCCCGCCGAAGCGCCCCTGGTCCAGTGCGGGCCGTTCCACGACAAGGCCATCCCCTACGCCGACGACAACGACGACGACCCGGCCGCCCCGATCCGCATCGGCTGGGACGAGTACGGCCGCCCCGTCTACCTCACCCTCCTGTACCGGCACACCCTCATCGCTGGCGCTTCCGACTGGGGCAAGTCCGGCCTCGTCAACCTCATCATCAAGAAGCTCCTCAAGAAGCGCGACGTCGAGCTGTACGGCATCGACATGAAGCCCGGCGCCGTCGAGCTCGGACCGTGGGAGCCGCTCATGAAGCGCCTCGCCCGCGGACCCGAGGAAGCTCGCGACCTCCTGCAGGCCATCCGCGCCGAATGCGACCGCCGCGGCGCGGTCCTCGAAGAGCTGTCCCGGCGTGAGCTGGCGGCCGGCCGCGAGGCGGTCCGCAAGTGGATCCCCGGCGTGCACGGCCCCGCATGGTGGGTCGTCACCGACGAACTGGCAGAGCTGATCCGCCAGGACGACGAGCTCCGCAAGGAGGAAGCCGCCGCCGCCAAGGGCGACCCGGACGCCGGGCCCGCTGAGCAGCCCGTCGCCACCACCTACCAGTCGCTCCTCGCCATCGCCCGCGGCTTCGCCATCCAGTTCCTCTCCGCCACCCAGCAGCCCTCCGCGAAGGTCTTCGGCGGCGACACCGACGCCCGCGGCAACTACACCAACAGGATCTGCACCCGCGTCGCCGAGGCAGGGCACGCCCAGTTCGTCTTCGGAGCCGGCTGGAAGTCCGCCGGGTTCACACCGAACCAGCTCACTCGGCCGGGCGAGTTCTACTTCGGCGCGCCGGAGATGCCCCTGACGGACCCGCCGCGGTGCCGGGCCGAGTACGTCACCGACCTGGACATCGCCGCGGACGTGGCCCACCTGCACTCGGCTGGACCGTCGCGGCCGGTCGGCCGGTTCGCCCCGCAGGGCCAGCTGCACCTCGTCAAGGAGACCCTCCCGCCGAAGCCCACTGCCCCGCCCGCGTCGACCTACCCGGACGGCAGCCCGGTCGGCCGCGACGAGTGGCCGGACCTGTACCGGGTCTTCCTCCGCCTGTGCGCCGAGCACGGCTCCACGACGAAGGCCGATCTCACCGAGGCCGGCCCGTTCGGCTCCCGGGACACCGTCCGCCGCGCTCTCGACCTGTGGGTCACCCGCGGCGTCCTGGTCCGTAAGGCCGGCAAGGCCGAGCACTTCTACCTCCCCGCCACAGACACCGAGAACTGAGGACCCGCCATGAACCAGCCCACCATCATCCAGCCCGTCACCGCCCCGGCCGGCGCCATCGCCTGGGGCCAGGACATGCTGTCCGGCGAGATCCGCCCGTACTACTCGGACCAGCCCGCACCCCCGACGCTCGCCCCGATCCAGGCGCCGTCCCCGCCTGCTGTGGTACAGAGGGACGTGTGGCCCGCCCGGCTGCTGGCCGGCGGCGCCGGAGCGTCCATGGTCATCGGCGTCACCGGCAGCGTCGCCCCGCAGTTGGAGCAGGTCGGTCACGCCGTGCAGATGGCCGGGTTCGGTATCGGCGCTGTCCTCGCCGGCCTGGCCTTCCTGAAGGGCAACGCCCCGAAGCTCACCGCCACGTTCAACATCAGCAACACCGGCTCGTCGTCCTCGGCGAACGCCACCTCGAACAGCACCTCCAGCTTGTTCGGCAGGAGCGGCGCCTGAGCCCGCAGTACGAAAGCCCCGCCCTTCACCGGGCGGGGCTTCGCGTTTGTGGACCTCTGCGCTATCTCACGCGGCCAACTCCTTGGCGGCCGCGAGGGCGTTCGCGAACAGCGTCGTCCGCTCCTCCGACAACTCCAGGCCCACCAGGTCGCTGACGACCGTCAGCGCCTCCACGAGCGCGACCGCCTGAGCCCGAACCTCACGGATGCCGAGCAGGTTGTTGTAGCGGTTCACCCAGTCCTCCCCAAGCAGCTGGTCAAGCACCTCGCGGTACTCGGCGAGGTCCGTACCGGGCTTGGTGAGGTACTCGATCGCGTTGTTGAACAGCGCCCGGTACTCCTGGTCCTTGAGCATCTTGTCGAGGGTGGGCCGGCTGATGCCCAGGGCGTTGGCGATGGCGCCCTTGGAGGCGGTTCGGCTGCGGGCTGCGGCGATCAGTTCCATCTTCTTGTGGAGCGAGGCGCGCTCGTGCTCGCGGAGTTCGTCCAGGGTCTTCTGCGTCGCGGCGTCGAGCGCTTCTTGCTCGCGGTGACCGATGGCGATGTCGATCTCGGTGCGGATGAAGCCGAGGAGGTCGGCGTGCATGGCGTCCGCGTCGTCGGTGACCGTGTAGTTGGTCTGGGTGGTGATGTGCTCGATGTAGCGGGTGGTGATGGTGGCGGGGGCGAGGGTGCCGTCGATGAGCTGGTTGAGCTCGTCGGGGGTGACGAAGTCGGCGAGGCCGGGGCCTTCGTAGGCGAGTGCGTCGTCGGCGGTGGCGTAGGTGCGCATTGAAACCCCTCGATCGGTGATGCCGAGAATCATACACTCCATAATTTGGCAGTGTCAAAAATTCTTACACTCATCTCGTTCGCACTCCCCGCCGCCCCCCGTGCTCCGATAGGACCGCCCGCGAGGGCCCGGGACCCCTCCACCCGGCCGCTGACCACCCGCGCCCACCGGAGGAACCCGTGGCCGACATCGCCTTCGTCGTAGCCCTCGGCCGCCAGGCCTACTACGCGTCCCTGCTCGCCGCCAACGACGCCCTCATCGCCGTCCCCATCGAAACCAGCGGCATCGTCTCCGACGCCACCATGCGCGACTACGCCGACCTCGCCACCCTCCTCGCCGGCGCCTCCAACGAGCAGACCACCCTCGGCCGCAAGACGCTCAGCTCCGTCACCGTCACGGTCGACACCGCAAACGACCGCGTGTCGTTGGACTGCGCCGACATCACCTGGACCGCCACCGCCGGCAACCCCATCAGCGCCGTCCTCATCTGCTACGACCCCGACACCACCGGCGGCACCGACGCCGACATCATCCCCCTCACCAAACACGGCGTGACCATGACCCCGGACGGCAACGACTTCACCCTCACCATCGCCGACTTCTGCCGGATCACCTCGGCGGCCTGAGCCACCGCCAGGAGACACCGATGACCGGCATCTCGGCCCTGGTCGACAACTTCAACGACAACACGGTCAACGGCACCCTGTGGCCCGGCAGCTACGGCACCTACCAGGAAGCCGGCGGCCGGGCCCGCGTCGCCTGCGACACCGGCTTCAACGCCTACAAGTCCGGGACGATCTACACGCTCACCGGCTCTTCGGTGTTCCTCCAGGTGTTCCCGCCCGCCGCGGCAGGCGCAGCCACGTCGACGTGCACCATGTTCCTCACCACAACGACTGCGGGCACCGACGCCGGGTTCCTCATCGACACGGCCGGCAACGCCGTCGGCCTCTACCTGCGTTCCGGGTTCGCCGACGCCGGCGCTGTGTTCCTCACCTATAACGCGACCAACCACGCCTGGCTGCGTCTCCGCGAGGCGGCGGGGTCCCTGTACTGGGAGACCAGCCCGAACGGCACCACCTGGACCATCCAGCGGACCGCTGCCACACCGGCCTGGGCCACGGACACGACCCTCAGCCTGTTCATGGACTCCCACCGCGACGCGGGCACCAACAACTGGGCCGAGTACGACAACCTCAACTCGCTGCCCGTCACCACCTTCGCGCTCGGCACCGTCGGCGCGGTCTCCACGGCGCAGCCCCTCACCTCGCGGCGCAGCACCACCCTCGGCATCGCAACCGCCACCACTACGGCGCAGCACCCCATCGGGGCCAAGACCCGAACCGCCGGGACCGCCGGTAGTACCGCCACCACGCAGGCCACCGTCGGCGCGAAGACCGGGCACCTCGGCCAGGCCGCCGCCAGCAGCACCGCGACCGCCCTCCCCGGAACCAAGCAGGCCGGCATCGCCCCCACCGGAACGGCCAGCACCGCGCAGGCGACCGTCGGCGCGAAGAACCGTCTGCTCGGGCAGGCCGGTACCAGCACCTCCGCCACAACCCCGGCCGGCACCAAGACCGCGACCGCCGGCATCGCAACGGCCACCGAAGCCCCCCTTGCGCTCACCCCCAGCCGGTCCACCCCCCTCGGCCCCGCGGGCACCCTCGCCGCCCCTCAGTCGCTCACCGGCCTCAAGCAGCGCACCCTCACCCCCGCCGCAGAAACCGCCACCGCCCGCACCCTCGCCCCACCCGCACCCCCCACCCACGCCATCCACCTCCAACTCACCGGACCACCCACCACCCCGTGGACCACCCACGGCACCACCACCGCATGGACCTGCACCGGAAGGACAACCCCCGTGGACGCCCTCTCCACCGAGTACTACGAAATCGGCGTCACCTGGGACCGCGGCACCCCCACCGCCTTCGACGTCCAGATCGCCATCGTCGCCGTCGGCCACGAACCCACCGACACGGACTGGCACCCCGCCCAGTGGGACACCACCAGCACCGGCACCACAGTCGCGAAGCTCCTCGTCGGCCCCGACGGCGGCGCCCTCTCCCCCACCCCCGGCCGCTACCGAGCATGGGTCAACGTGACAGCCACGCCCGAACACCCTGTGCTCTCCACCGCGGCGTTCGACATCACCTGACCGTTCGCAACCCTCCGGCCTCCACGGGCGATCATCCAAGTCGACCCGAGGAGGACCCATGGCCAGCTGGAGCCAAGCCACCCAAGCATCGAACGCTGCCCGACGCGCCAAGCTCATCCAGATGCGCGTCCAAGGCGTCTCGTACGAAAAGATCGCCGTCGAACTCGGCTACGCCAACCCCAACTCCGACGGCGTCAAAACTGCCCGCAAGGACTTCACCCGCGCCAAGCGCGAAGCCCGCGGCCTCGCCACCGAAGAAGCCGAAGCCTGGCGCGAACTGGAAAGCGACCGCTACGACGCCATCATCAGCGCCCACTGGGACGCCGCCACCAGCGGCGACGACCTCAAGGCCGCTGAACTCGTACGCAAGACCATCAGCGACCAGGCCGCCCTCTGGGGCCTGAAGTCCATCCAGGTCGACGCCACCGTCACCGAGATCACCCAGCAGGACATCGAGCTGCAGGAGATCATCCGGGACCAGCGGGCGAAGAACGCCGCCCAGGAGGCAGCACTGCGCGGGGAGACGACAGAGTGATCAGCCGCTACCACCTTGACTCCCTCGTGCCGTCGTGGCTCGCATCCGACCCCGGCTACCTGTCGGCACTCGGCTGCCACCTCCTCGACCGCATGACCCTGCAGGGCTACCAGCCCGTCGATTGGCCGGTCATCAGCGAGGCGCCGAGCGACGTTGCTCCGCCCGTCGGAATGCTCCTCATCCGGGCGACGATCGCAGTCGAGGAGTTCGACATCGACATGGGCGACGAGGTCACTGAAGCAGCCTCATAACAGGCCCTGAGCTGGGACAATGGATCTATCCCATGACACGCGAGACCCCGGCGAGCGCTGCGAACGCTCCCGGGGCGCGGTCACCTGAGAAAGCAGGCAGACATGGCCGAGACTACATCCACGGGCGAGCCGCTCTGCGTGATCTACGCCCTGACGCTCGACGGCGTGAACTACCGCTACGTCGGCATGACACAGATCGGGGCCGAGGCCCGACTCCGCATTCACCTCAAGACGGGGCGCAACCCGCGACTTCCGTCTGCCAGGTGGATCAAGAAGCACCGGGATCTCGGCGCCGACATCAAATCCGTCGTCCTCGAAGAATGCACACCCGAGAACGTCGGCGCCCGCGAGGCCATCTGGATCGAACGGCTCAGGACTGAAGGGCATGCCCTCCTCAACCTGACCGAAGGCGGTCGCGGCGGGCTCCCGGGATACGTCCATAGCCCCGCATCGCGAGCCAAGATGTCCGCCAAGCGGAAGGGACAGATTCTGGATGCCGCGTGGCGCGCGAAGATCGCCGAGGCTCACGCCCGTCGAGAACGAAAGCCACTCACGGAGGCAACGCGGGAGAAGCTTCGCGCGGCAGCCGCACGTCGCGGTCCGATCATCATCTCCGAGGAGCAGAAGGCACGCCAGTCTGCCGCGATGCGGGGACGCAAGCTGACTGCAGAGCACAGGGCGAAGCTGTCGGCGGCACAGCAGAAGCGGCCGGCCCAGACCATCGAGACGCGAAGGAAGCGCTCGGAAACACTTCAGGGGCATCAGGTATCCAATGAAGCACGAGCGAAGATCAGCGCCGCGAGGAGCCGCTACGAAGCCGAGCGGCGGGGCCTGACCATCACAGAGGACGTCGTCCGTCAGATCCGCCTCGACGCTGAACGTGGCACGCCCATCCGTGATCTCGGCGAACAGTTCGGCCTGCCCTACAACCAGACGTGGCGCATCGCGAAGAGGAGGAGTTGGTCGCATGTTCAGTAGCGGGTACCTCTGCGACGAGCTCGGTGAGCCGCTCAACGCGGCGACGTTCTCCCTGGAGGACTACCTGCGAGACGTGGAACCGCGCCTCCTCCAGACCTCCGAGGGGCGTCGTTCCCTCACCCGCCTCGACCCGATGATGTTCGGACTGCTGTACCTGCCCCACCACATGAAGGGGAAGCAGACCGGCGAGCAGATCACCTTCGCGGACTGTCACCTCGACTGGGCCCGGCAAGCGCTCCAGTGGGTGCGGCCAGTGACCAAGCCGCGTAGTGCCCGCGACGTGTACATCAGCCCGCGAGAGTCCGCGAAGAGCACTTGGTGGTTCCTCATCATCCCTATGTGGGCCGCCGCCCACGAGTTCGTCAAGTTTGTGGCCGCGTTCTCGGATAGCGCCTCTCAGAGCGAGACCCACCTAGCCACCTTCAAGGCCGAACTGGAGGGGAACTGGCTCCTTCGTGAGGACTACCCCGAGCTCACAAAGCCGGCAACGAGGGGGCGCGGCACGGTCGTCGCAGATCGCCAGTCGCAGATCCAAACTGCGTCCGGATTCACCTTCGCGGCCCGCGGGATCGACTCGGGGAACCTCGGACTCAAGGTCGGCCGGCAGCGGCCGGACGCCTTGATCTGCGACGACATCGAGAGCGGGGAGGCGAACTACTCGCCCCGGCAGGCCGCCAAGCGACTGTCAACTCTCCAGAATGTGATCTTGCCCTTGTCGGAATTCGCGCGCTGCGTGGTGGTCGGGACCACCACGATGAGCGGCGGCCTGATCCACCAGTGCGTTCGGAGCGTCACGACGGTCGAGCCTCCTGCGGACTGGCTCAGCGAGGAGCAGTTTCGCATCCACTACTACCCGCCGATCATCAAGGGCGAGACGGGCGAGCGGTCGATCTGGCCATCCAAGTGGCCCATGGAGTACATGTCAACTATTAGAAAGACCCGGAGCTTCAAGCTCAACTTCCTCAACCAGCCAGCTAACCCCGACAGCCAGTTCTGGTCGGAGGAGGACATCACCTACGGCGCATTCCCCACCGCCCACACCTACCTGTCGATCGACGGTGCCGTTACAACGAAGGGGACCTCCGACTTCACCGGGCTGGCCGTGGTCAGTTGGGCCCCACGCATCAGCGCCAAGGACGATCGTCGGGCTCTCCCCGCTCGATGCCTGGTGGACTACGCGCAGGCCGTGAAACTCAAGGGCAAGGCGCTGCGCGAGCGGGTGTTGCAGATCCTCGACTCCTTCCCGGAAGTCGGTGCGATCCTGGTCGAGTCCAACCAGGGTGGTGACTTGTGGCACGAGGTCCTGCATGACATGCCGGTGAAGGTCGTCACGATGGCGAACTCGGCGCCGAAAGAAGTGCGCGCAGGCCGCCTGTTGAACCTGTACCAACTGGTGCCCCCGCGAGTCGTTCACGCGGAGCCGATCCTGGCGCTTGAAGAAGAGCTGCTGGCGTTCCCCAACGGGCTGAACGACGACATGGTCGATGCTGTTGGCAATGCCGTCCTTCGCTTCCTCAAGCCTCCGAAGAGGGACGCGCCGCCGTCGGCTACGACGCAGTCCTACGTCTGACCTGGCGTCGCAGCCCATGCGGGTTGCCCTCCTATGGTGATCGCGAATCGACTTGGAGGACGCGGTGACGGCAAGCGACGACCTGTGGGTGGGCCTCGAAGCCCTGCGGGAGGCAAGGCCTGCCTACGTCCAGGCTGCCGCCTACTACGACGACACCGTGCCAGAGGTGTTCGCTTCCGCCCGCTTCCGCCGGGCCCTGCAGCGCACCGGCCTGGAGTTCGGGAAGCCCTTCATCGCGATGGTCGTGGACGCGGTCGTGTCCCGCCTGAAGATCGCCGCCGTCACCAGCCCGCGCAAGGACCAGGCCGACGCCCTCAAACGGGTGTGGGACGCCAACAAGATGCGGCGCGAGTCGCTGCAGGTCCACCGCTGGGTGTCGATCTACGGCGACGCGTACCTGATCGTCCTGCCCGTCCTCGACGACAAGGGCGCGGTCACGGGCGTCGACCTGTTCGGCAACGACCCGCTGACGGTCCGCACCATCTACGACGCCGAGAACCCCCGCGAGGCGGCGTTCACGATCAAACGGTGGTGCGAACCCGTCGGCCTCACCCAGACAGTGCACCGCGCCGAGCTGTACTACCCCGACGGCCGGGCGGAACGCTGGACAACGAAGGTCGACTCCGCCGGGACCGTCGCCGGGGACTGGAATCCTTGGCTGCCAGAGCCGATCGTCGAGGACGACGGCACCGTCATCGAACCCGACGACGACGCCTGGATCATGCAGGCCGCACCCGGCTTGCCCGTCTTCCATTTCCGCAACGACCAGCCCTACGGGGTCCCGGAGCACCGCCGCGGCTACGGCTCGCAGAACAGCGTCAACAAGCTCGACAACACGCACATGGGAAGCGTCGACTACCAGGGCTGGCCGCAGCGGTACGCCCTGACCGACACCGCCACCACCGACACCGGGGACCTGGAGCCGTCCGACTTCGACGACGACATGTTCCCGCCCGATCCGGATGCCGGCCCCACCGACACCGGAGACGACTCGTCCCTGAAGGGCGGCCCCGGCGAGGTCATGCTCCTGCGCGGCTTCAAGCAGGTCGGGCAGTTCGACGCCGCAGACCCTGACGTGTTCCTCGGTCCGCTTGAGTTCAACGTGAGGGCCATGGGTGTCCTCACCACCACCCCCCTCCACCTGTTCGATCCGTCCGGGGAGCAGCCGTCCGGACAGTCCCTGCGCGCGCAGGACGCCCCCTTCACGGAGAAGATCGGGGAGCGGCAGGAGGAGTACGGCGACACCTGGGACGAGGGCTACTGCTTCGCGCTCAAGCTCCTCGGTTTCACCGAGCCGTCCGTCGACGTCCGCTGGCACGCCGCGCAGACCCTCGACGACAAGGAATCCTGGGAAACGGCGCGAGTCAAGTCCGATCTGGGCGTGCCTCTGCGGCAGATCCACCTGGAAGCCGGGTACGGCGAGGACCAGGTGCAGTCGTGGCTGGAGTCCCAGACCGACGACCCCGGGGAGCTGTCCCGTCACCTCGCGGACCTGGCGACACTGTCGGAGGCCCTGCAGCGCATCGGCACTGCGGTCACCCTCGGCGCCCTCGACCAGGGGCAGGCGCAAGCCCTGATCGAACCGACCCTCAAGGCGTTGACCGCGAAGTCGCCGCTGCCCATCGAGCCGGCCCCTGACGGCCCATGACCGCAACCGTCGAAGACCTGACAGCCCTGGTGCAGGAGCAGCAGGGCGACGAGGTCGCGGACTTCGACCAGCAGGTGCAGGACAAGGCGGTCGGTGACGCGGACGAGCACATGAGCGATGTGCTCGCGGCAGCAGCCGCCTTGTGGGTAACGACGTTCGGTAGTACCACTGCGGTTGGTGCGGGCGCCGATCTGGCGCGACTACTGCGGACCGTGACGGAACGCGTCGCCAAGGCCGTTGCGGGGTTGGGCGACCGCGCTCGGCGGGCTCTGCTGGATGCCCTGCCAGGTGCGCTACAACTCGGCGCGGGACATGCTCGCGACTTCGCGGTGGCGGCTGGCCACCGCATTCAGTCCGGTCCCCGAAATGCCAGCCGGGTCCCACCTGCTCTGCTGCGCGAGGCCCGGCGTATCGGGGAGACCGTGGACGAGCAACTCGCGCGCGCCAAGGCTCTCCTGGGGGCTGCCCCGGGTCGGTTCTCCGGTGTTGCTGCCGCCGTTCAGATTGCGCGCGCGGCCGTGTCCCGGGTCCGCGCTGCCGTGTCGTGGCTGGTGCAGAGCGCCGTGACGGCAGGCACTGACGGGGAGGCTGAGCGGCTCGGCCTGAGCCGGGTGTGGGTTGCCGAGCTGGACGCGTGTGTGCGGTGCGCCGCCTACTCGGGTCAGGTCGCCGAGCCGGGTGAGGACTTCGACGGCGGTCGTTCCTTCGACCCGCAGCAGCGTGGCTCGGCGTCGGACACTGTGGCGGGCCCGCCGTTGCACCCTCACTGCCGGTGCCGCACGGTGCCGTGGTCGTCACGTTGGCGGCACGCCGGGCTGTCGCTGCCGGAGTTTCTGCAGCAGCAGGCGGCGGTGTCCGTCGCGGAGGGCTTGGCGTTGCCGTCGGAGTCCGGCGCAGCTCGGGTTCGTGCTGCTCGGGCTCTCTTGGTTTCCGGTCGCCGGCTGCCACCTCGTGTTGCGGCGAAGGCCCGCCGGGCTCTGCGAGAGGGCCGTTTCGACCGAGCGCGCTGATCACAGCCCTGTCCGAAGGCGGGGCTACGGTCTCCGTCAGTAACTGCCGAGCCCCCGCGATGGGAGACACCAGTGGCCGATGACGACTCCGACGTGGAGTTCGACGACACCGAGGCTGAGGAAGCCGATGCCGACGACGCCGGTGATGAGGAGGCCGAGGAGCAGCCGGAGGCCGCGAAGCCGGGCCCGAAGAAGGAACCCGCCGTCGCCAAGGAGGATCCGGAGATCCTTCGGCTCCGGGCTGCCCTCAAGAAGGCGAACGAGGACGGGAAGAAGAACCGCCTGACGCTGAAGGAGCTGGAGGAGCGGGGCCGGGCCAACGAGGGCGACCACGACCGCGCGCTCCGTGAAGCCCGCGAGGAGGCTGAGGGCCGCTGGAAGCCCCGCATCGTCAACCAGGCCGCCCGCGCTGCCCTCGCCGAGGCCGGTGTCGCCGGCGGTCCGGATCGCGTCCTCAGGCTTCTCGACCTGGACGCCCTGTCGGTGGACGACGACGGTGACGTCGTCGGCCTGGACAGCGAAGTGTCCCGGCTCAAGGACGACTACCCAGAGTTCTTCGCCAAGGCCGAGGAGAGGCCGCGACCGAAGGCGCGACCCACTGGCGCCCCGAAGCCGCCGGCACCGGACAAGCCCAAGTCGGCCGCGGAGCAGCACGCCGCCCGCGTGTTGAACGGCAACTGACCACCAGCCCTACCGTTTGACCACGCCACCCGGCGATCGGGAGGCCACCTGTTCGAGGCGCCCGTGATGGGGCCCGAGCCCACCAGCTCCGCCCCATCACCCGCCCCAGGAGGGCCCCGTGGCACGCAACACGTTCGAAGCATGGATCCCGGAGGAGTACGACTCCGCGGTCATCACCCGCATCACCCAGACGTCCGCGGTCGAGGCCCTCGCCTCCCGCGTCCCCATGGGCTCCGACACCCGCCACACGCCCCGCTCCGCCGGCATGGGCGTCGACGTCATCGACAAGGGCGGCACGTACGGCGAGGACACCAACCTCAACGACGAGGTCGTCCTGTACGCCAAGAAGTTCGGCAAGGTCCTGCGCGTCGCCGAAGAGGACATCAACGACTCCCTCGCCAACATCCTCGCCACGAAGATGGCGGACTGGGCGATCTCCTACGCCAAGGTCCTCGACAACGCGTGCCTCGCTGTGACCGCCGGCGTCGGCACGGGCGTCCCGTTCGTGTCCCTGTACAGCCTGCTGCACACCACCGACGCGACGCTCAGCTACACCGCCGACGACAACATCGTCACCGCCGCTTCGGGGGGCGTCACCTACGACGACTTCTCCAACACGATCGGCAAGGTCGAGGCCGGCGACTACTACGACCCGAGCACGCTCCTGGCGATCGCCCACCCGACGTTCCGCAAGGCCCTGCGCGGGATCAAGGACACCACCGGGGAGCCGATCTTTATCCAGGGTCTCGCGGGCACCCCCGACACGATCTTCGGGGTGCAGATCCGCTGGTCGCTCGGCGCACGCACCTCCGCCACCGCGACGTCCACCCCGACCGGCCGCCCCCTCATGGCGTTCGTGTCCACGGACATGATGCTGCTCGGCATCCGCTCCGGCCCGGAGTCCGTGTTCATCGACGGCCGCGACGGCACCTCCGCACTGACCGACGAGTCGCTGCTCAAGATGCGCGCCCGGCGCGGCTGGGCGTACGGCCACCCGGCCGGCGCGTCGATCCTCGTCGGCTAGCAAGCTCCCCGCGCCGCCGAGGCTCGCGGCGGCGCGGGGCCACCACCCGGGAGGAGGAGGGGCATCGTGGTCAACGCATGGACGGACACCGCGACGACGCTGGCGATCACCGGCGTTGAGGTGACCGATCAGCAGCTCCTCCAGGCGCAGGCCGACATCGAGATCCTCACCGGCCGGATGTGGTCCGACACGGCGCGGATCCGCACCC
Organism: Kitasatospora sp. NPDC057223; assembly: GCF_042669755.1. Lineage (NCBI taxonomy): Bacteria > Bacillati > Actinomycetota > Actinomycetes > Kitasatosporales > Streptomycetaceae > Kitasatospora > Kitasatospora sp. NPDC057223. The sequence continues at coordinate 165,216 of NZ_JBHUWW010000001.1, forward strand.
GCGACCTGTACTGGCTCGGCCGGGCGGTGGCGTTCCAGGCAGTGTGGGCACAGGGCCAGCCGGGCCTGGAGACCCGCATGGATCTGACGTCGTCCACGCAGGACGGTGTGTCGGCGAACCTCACCGGGGACGCGGTGGTGCTGGCGCCGAGGGCGGCGCGGGCCATCAACCGGCTGTCGTGGCGCCGCTCCAGGACGGTCCATGTGCGGTCGCCGTTCATCGACGGCAGCAGCTACGGCAACCCCCTGCGCGAGGCGAACGACGACGCACTGCCATGGACTCCGATGGGCGGCCGACGGTGATCGCGACGACGTGGGTGACGGTCCTGCGAGGAACTCGCACTGATCTCTATGGGGATATCTCAAATGTCCCCGCCGAGGCCGGTACGGACGCCCAGACACACATCCCCGCCTCGCTCATCGAGGGCTCCCGCAGCAGCCGCACACCCGGCAGCGGAACCCCCCGCGTCGTCCGCTACACCGTGTGCCGGCTCCCCGCCGGCACGCAGGTCACGGAGGAGGACCAGATCCGGGACGACCGGACCGGTCGCATCTACTCCATCACCGCAGTCACCCAGCCGGCGGCGATCGGGATCACACCCGAACTGCGGCTGGATCTCACGCTCGTCAACTGAACAGCACACGGCCACACAGCTCGGGGAGACCGGGCGGCCACCACCCACCACGATCCGGAGAGGACGCGGCGATGACGATCAGGCTTGACCCGAGCGCGGACGCGCACCTCGATGCCGCGTTGCACCGGGTCATGGAGCACCTCGGTCAGGACATCGCCGCTGACGCGCAGGCCACCGTCCGTGTGAACACCGGGCGCCTCAAGTCGTCCATCGTCGCGGAGGTCGAGGGTCTGACGCTGCGAGTGTCCACCGACGTCGACTACTGGCGGCACGTGGAGTACGGCACCGGCCCGCACATCATCCGGCCGAACACGAAGAAGGCCCTGTACTGGGAAGGCGCGGCGCACCCGGTGGCGATGGTCAACCACCCCGGGACGCCGGCGTTCCCGTTCTTGCGGCCCGCCCTCCTCAAGCCGAGGGAGCTGCGATGAGCACCCTCCTGCGGGCGAGCACCGAGCTGGTCGCCATCGCGTGGCTGCGCGGGGTGGTCGGGGACATCGTGTCGACGACCCTGCCGCGCGACAACTCCTCCTGGGCGGCGTCCGGGTTCGTCGTCGTCTCCACGGTCGGCGGCACCGCCGGCCTGTACGTGCCGCTGCGGTCCCCCGTCGTCTCGGTGGAGTGCTGGGCTGTCGCGCCGACCAGCAACCGGCCGCCGTGGAACAAGGCCGCCGCGCTCGCGGAGCGAATCCAGTCCAGCTGCTACGACACCGAGGGCACACCCCGCCTACTGACCCTCCCGGCCAACTACCCGGCCGCGCGGGTCCTTACCGCGTACACCACGTACGAACCGCGACGGGTCCCCGACGACGAAGCTTCGTACGCCCGGTTCAACCTCGGTCTCACGTTGAACTGGGTCGAGGTGGCGTCATGAGCCGCTGGGCATTGCAGGGCGAGACAAGCCGGGACCTCCTCACGTGGAACGGCCTCGTCCTCATCCACGACAGCAAGCCGGAACTGGAGTTCCTCATCGCAGGCGCCCACGTCATCCCCTGCCCCCGCAGCATCCCGCCCGAAGACACCCTCGCCCTGCCGTTCCATCCCCAGTTCGCCCACCACCGCTTCCCGCTCCGGCGCGAGGAATACCGATGACCACCACCCGCACCGAGGACCCCTCCGCCTCGGGACACGCCCCCACCACGCAGACCGCCGCACCAGCGGCTGAGGAGGACTGACCGATGTCGGTGACCACCACCAACCTGATCATGGGCCCGGCGACCCTGTACCAGGGCCTGTTCGGGGCGACCGAGCCCGCCGAGACCGCCATCAACTCCACCCCGCAGGCCAGCGCGTGGACCGACATGGGCGGCACCGTCGACGGCGTCACCCTCTCCGTCGACCAGACGTACACCGCACTGGAAGTCGACCAGATCGTCGACCGCGCAGGCAGCCGCCTCACCAAGCGCGAACTCACGATCGAGACCAGCCTCGCCGAGGCCACGCTGGAGAACCTCTCCGTGGTCCTCAACGGCGGCACCGCCGCGACCGGCACCGGCTACAAGTCCTTCGAGCCGCTGTTCGCGTCGAGCGCCACCCAGCCTGCCTACTCGGCCCTGCTGTTCGACGGCTGGGGCGCCAACATCCTGCGCCGGCGGGTGGCCCTCCGCAAGACCCTCAGCACCGACGCCGTCGCGATGGCCTACACCAAGGACAAGCAGACGGTCTACAAGACGAAGTTCTCCGGCCACTACGTGAGCGCCGCCGTAGCGCCGTTCCACGTCACCGAAGCCACCGCGTAGCCCACCGCCCGACGGCACCACAGCCGTCGGGCACCCGGCCCTCCCCACTCGCAGGAGCACACCCATGGCAGCGACCCGTACCAACCCCGCCAAGCGCACCCTCCCCAAGCCCGCCGGCGCAGCCAAGCCGGCACCGTTCGAACCGGTCCGCATCGGCCGGAAGAAGAGGGCCGCCGACGAGGGCGTGCCGCTGTTCTACCTCACCGGCGACGACGGCGAGGACATCGAGTACCGCATCCCGTCGAAGGTGCCGACCAGTCTCTCGCTGGAGTACCTGCGGCTCGCCCGGACGATGGGCGAGAACGCGGCTGCCCAGCGGGTCCTCGAACGGCTCCTGGGCCCGGACGCGTACCGGGCCCTGGAGCAGTCCGACGAGGTCGACGACGACGACATGCTGCACATCCTCCAGGCCGTCGTCGCACACGTCGCCGGGCCCGTGGACGAGTCGGGAAAAGGCCAGGCCTGACGTGGGCCAGGCCTTTCGGTGAGCGTGTCGCGCAGGTCGCATGGGTCCTCGACCACTGGGACGACCTGTGTGCGGACTTCCGGGTGTTCTACGGCGTCGACCTGGAGTCGGAGCCGGAGCTGGACGGGCCGCGGTTCTTCAGCCTCGCGCAGCGGGTCGGCGTGTACGGCGGGGTGATCGCAGCCCGCATCGAGGAGCAGCAACGGGACGAACCGGGCCAGGTGAGGCCGGCAAACGAACGCCGTGACGGACAGGACGAGAAGCACATGGAGCTGGCCGCGTTCCGGCTGGCGTTCCCGGGGCTGGTCGATGTTGCGAGGGTCGCACAGGAGGAGGTGGAGTAGGTGAGCTTCAGGGTCGCCGAGGGATTCGTCGAAGTGACGATGGACAAGTCCAGGTACGAGGCTGACAAGCAGCGGCTGAAGGGCGACAAGCTCGACGTCAAGGTGCTCGTCAAGCTCGACGACCAGGCCGCCAGGGCTCAGCTCAAGCTCCTTGCGAAGCCGATCACCGTGAAGCTGCAGGCGCAGCTCGACGATGTCGCGGCGAAGGCTCGGATCGCGCAGCTCGGCGACAAGCTGAAGGTGAAGGTGACGCCGGAGCTTCAGACGGCTACCTACCTCACCCAGCTCTCGAAGCTGACGCGCGACCAGACGGTGAAGATCACCGCCATCCTCGACGCCGCAACGTACCTCACGCAGCTCGCCCGGATCACCCGCGACCAGGTCGTCCACATCCGCGCGGACCTCAACGCGAACGCCTACCTAACCCAGCTGACCCGTATCACCCGCGACCAGACGATCGACGTCCGGGCGAATCTGATCACCGGTGACACCAGGGCCCGCCTCGACACCCTGACCCGTAACCGGCGCGTCCGCGTCGACGTCGACTCCTCCGGCCTGTCCGGACTGTCCGGCCTGCTGGGCAGGATCGGCAACGGCGGCTCCGGTGCGGCGGGCGGCATCGGCATGCTCGGCAGCCGCATGGGGATGCTCCTCACCGCAGCACTGTCGGCGGTCCCCACTCTCGCGTCGCTCGGCCAGGCCATCATCGCGATGGGGCCCGCGGCTGCCGTCGCCGCGCCCGCCCTCGCGTCCCTCGGTGCGATCTTCGGCACGCTCAAGCTGGGCCTGTCCGGGGTCGGCGCCGCTTTCAAGCAGGCGTTCTCTCCTGCGGGTGGCGGTGGTGGCGGTGCAGCCGACATGTCCAAGGCCATCGAGGCTGCCGAACGGCGCGTTGCCGATGCCAAGGAGAACGTCGCCAAGACCACGGCGGACGCCGCTGCCCGAGTCATACGCGCCAACCGAGACGTTGCAGACGCCGAGCAGTCTCTCGCCAACACCCGCCAGCAGGCCTCCGACCGGTCGGTGAAGGCCCTGCGGGACGTCGCCGACGCGGAGCAGCGCCTTGCCGACGCGCAGGCCAAGGCCTTGCGGGCGCAGCGTGACCTCGATGACGCTCGCCGGCAGGCAGCTCAGGATCTCGAAGACCTTGCGAATCGCGTTGCCGACGGGCGTCTCAGCGAGCGCGCAGACATCCTTGCCGTCGCCGACGCGGAGGCGGCACTCAAGAAGGTCAAGGCGGCTGGCAGTGGCGCCAGTGAGGATCAGGTCGCCCGGGCGCAGCTCTCCTACGACCAGGCGGCACAGGCTCTGCGCGAGCAGCAGTTGGAGAACCGACGTCTCGGTGAGGAGCAGACCGCTGCGGCAGCAGCAGGGGTCGAGGGCGCGGCCGCGGTGCAGGCCGCGCAGGACGGTCTGACGCAGTCCACCCGGGACACCGCTGACGCGGCGCAGGCTCTCGCGGACGCGCAGACGGAGAACACCCGTACGCAGGTGGGCAACGCGCAGGACATTGCCAAGTCGGAGCGGGACCTGGCGGACGCGCGGCAAGCGGCGGCGGATGCTGCGGTGGAGGGGAACGACCGGGTAGCGAAGTCGCAGGAGGAGTTGGCGCGCGCCCAGGAGGACTTGGCGGACGCGCAGGCGAAGGTCGCTGCCGGTGGTGCGGCGATGGCTGATGCGATGGCGAAGCTGGCACCGTCGGCGAGGGAGTTCGTCGAGGCCGTGAAGGCGTTGGCGCCGGCGTGGAACGCGCTGAAGCTGGATGTCCAGCAGCAGCTGTTCGAAGGCTTGGGCGCGAAGCTGACGTCGGTCGCCCAGCAGGTACTACCGGACCTGCAGGCGGGTCTGGTGGGTACCGCCGGCGTGCTGAACCAGATGGCGCTCGGCGCGATGGACGCCGTTGACCAGCTCTCCAAGACCGGCACGTTGAAGGCTGCGTTCGCGTCGATCAACGACGGCCTCAAGCCGTTGCAGCAGGCGCCCGGCAACATCCTCTCGATGTTCGGGACGCTCACGGCCGCAGCCGGCCCGGCGTTCCAGCGGATCACGTCGGCGATCGGCGAGACCCTGGCCAGTTTCACGACTCGCCTGTCCGCGGCCTTCTCCAGTGGTCAGTTGACGGAGGCCATCAACGGGGCGCTCGACATTGCGGTCCAGTTCGGGAAGCTGCTGGGTGACATCCTGGGGACGCTGGGCAACGTCCTGAAGGCGGCGGGCGCGGCCGGAGGGAACGCGCTCGGTGTTCTCGGCGCGGTTTTCTCGGAGCTGCGGCGGGTCACGGCGATGCCTGAGGTGCAGGCAGCCTTGACGTCGCTGTTCAAGGTGTTGAACACGCTCGCGGGCACGGTCGCGTCGCTGCTCGGCCAGGCGCTGATGATGCTCGGGCCGGTGATCACCGCCCTGGCGCCGCCGGTCATGGCTCTGGTGTCGGCGATCGGCTCTGCCCTGTCGCCGATCATCGCGGCGCTCGGTCCGATCCTTACCGCGGCGGCGCAGGCTATTGGCCAGCTGGTTGTTGCGGCGCTTCCGCTGCTGAACACGATCAGTTCTCTCGCCGTCGCACTCCTGCCTGCTCTGATGCCGCTGCTGGCTGGCGTTTCGATGATCTTCACTCAGCTCGGCCCGATCGTGCAGAGCCTGGCTACGTCCCTGTCCGCGACGTTCGGACCCATCATCGCCTCGCTCCAGCCGCTCATCCAGTCGCTGGTCACCGCGCTGTCGGGCTTCCTCGGTCCGATCCTGGCGACCTTGCCGGGCCTGATCGCGCCGCTGGTCACTTTGCTCGGTGTGGAGCTGAGTGCGATCCTGCCGATCCTGACTCAGCTCATCCAGCAGCTGCCGCTCGCCGAACTCGGCGCGTCCTTCGCGGAGGTGGCTGTCGCCCTGACGCCGGTCCTGACGTCCCTTGCGACGCTGCTGATGCAGACTCTGCCTCTGCTGATGCCGATCTTGACGCCGATCATCGAGACCGTCGGGAAGCTCGCGAAGATTTTCGCGGACGAGCTGGCGCACATCATCACGACGGTCGTCGTGCCCGCGTTGACGGCCGTCTCCCAGTTGCTGAAGGGCGATTTCTCCGGCGCCGTCGACTCGGTGAAGCAGTTGGTCAAGGGGATGGTTGACGAGGTTGTCCGCCTTCTCGCCGAAGTGCCGTTCAAGATCCTGAACGCGTTGATCGACCTCGGCTCGGTCCTCCTCCATATGTTCGCGGAGGCCAACCGGCGGCTCGTCGTCTGGCTCGTTGAACACCGGAGTGACATCGTCAGCTGGTTCGAGGACCTGCCGGGCAACATCGTCGACGCCTTGGGCGACCTCGGACGGCTCCTCATCAATGCCGGCGGCGACCTCATCAAGGGCTTGATCAACGGCATCAAGGGTTCCATGGGCAGCCTGAAGAACATGCTCGGCGGCGTCACCGACATCATCCCCGACTGGAAGGGCCCGGCCGAGAGGGATGCCCAACTCCTCGTCCCGGCCGGCGCAAGCATGATCGATGGCCTGATGGGGGGCATCACCAGCCGCCTCCCCTCACTCCAGGGCCTGCTGGGTGACATCACGACGCGCATCGGCGGCACGACACTCGGCGGCGCCCCGGGCCTGCCGACCGGCCCCGGAGGGATCGTCACGGCTGCGGGAGGCTCCCCGGCAGGTCTCAACCCGGCAGGCTCGGGCGTTGCAACCCCCGCAGGTGGTGGCATCAGGATCGACAACATCACCATCAACGCGGGGTCCCTCGACATGGCGTCAGCAGCCGACCGACGTCGCATCGCAGATGCCCTCGTAGTGGAGATCAAGGACGCACTGAGGGGCTACGACCGAGGGAGGGCCCGCTGATGGCCGGCACGTGGGGCACCGTCCAACTCGGCCGCACCAGCCTCCGCGAGACGTTCACCGTCGCGGAGTCCAGCGCTGACATCCGCGGCCTGGACCTCGACGGGCAGGAGTCCACGCCGCCGCTGACCCGCGCTGTCCTCGTCGCCCGGCACGACAACCTCCTCGCCCTGCAGCAGGGCGTACCAACCGCCGTGACGTGGACCGACAAACCCGAGCGCAACGGCTACTACGCGGTGAAGGGCTCCTCCGCGTCACTGCGGGAGTACGTCAACGACACTGTCACCTCCACCTGGAAGGTGGCCTTGGAGCGGCTCGGCTCCTCCGCCGAGGTCGACCTGCAGTCCCGCCTCACAGGCGTCGTCCGCGCCAACGATTTCAGCCTGACCGGGGAGACGTGGCACGCCCCGCCGATCGGCCACACCACCTACTACACCGGCGCAACCAGCCCCAGCCTCATGACCCGCGCCACCGCCGACGGCACCATGACCGTCTACCGGGGCATCCCCACCGGCGCCTCCCCCCGATGGGCATGCGACCCCGGCCTGTACCTGGCTGGCCGGGTCCGCATCAACGACACCGTCGCAGCGACCGGCAGTGGGTTCGAGATCGACGGTACCGAACAGCCGCTGCCCGTTGCCGGCTGGACGATGGGCAACGGCCTCGTGAACATCGCGCCGTCCGCCTCGGCGGGCGTCCTGGACGTGCAGGCGTACACGGGGTCCGCGTGGCACTCCAAGCTTTGGAACATCACGGTCGGCGGGTCGGGTGTCTCCGCGTGGGACTCCGCGACGATCCTCCGCAACGACCCTGAGCAGTGCGTCCTCCGTCTCACCGCCCCGCGCTCCCCCGGTCGCGCCACCCTCGACCTCACCCTCCGCCGCGGCAGCCGGTTCGTCGAGGGCTACCTGCAGTGCGGCGCCGCCTCCACCCTCGCCGTGTACCTCCGCACCTCCGAGACCAACACCTCGGCCGCCGCTTCCGGGTACATCGTCGCCACCGGCAACGACACCGACGGCAATCGCGCAGCCGCCGGATCCGCGCGCACCTTCACCGCACACGCCAACGGCGGCGTCTCCAAGACGACCACCGCGACATTGGACTTCTGGGTCGGCGTGGTCGCTGGCGGCGGAAGCGCCGTGTCCGGGGACGCCGCGACAGACCTGCGCAATCAGTACATCGGCGCCCTCGCCGAAGCCACCTACACGGCGAGGCGATGACCCATGTCCGTCACCGAAGTCCTGACAGCCCTGGGTCGCTGGCAGATCGAACTCCAGCCGACCACCCCCCGTGATGTCCTCGACGGTCTCGCCGAGTTCGGGCACGTCGCGATCGTCCCCGGGCGAGTCGACCCCCGCGCCGGCGGCGACAACCTCCTGCTGGCCGCGAGGTACGTCGGCGTCGTCCGCACCAAGGTTCTCGCTGACGACGGCCGCACCAAGGCCCCCGGCGACAAGGTCCAGGTTGGCGGCGTCGGCCTCGCCATGTGGCTCGGCGACGAGGACGACAAGGGCTCCGTCTACGAGAACGCCACCATTTTCGCGTCCGCCTCCTTCGCGAACACCATTCGTGGTCTCCTGCCAGCCTCCGGCGCCATCACCGAAGGCACCCTGTACTCCGTCGCCGGCACCTACTCCGGCACCCACCAGTGGCAGTCGCCACGCAAGGCCATCAGTTACGTCTGCGACACCATGTCCACCACGTCAATCCCGGTCAGCTGGCGGGTCAACGGCAACGGCACCCTCGACGCCGGACCCGAGTCCAACCTCTTCACCACCATCCCGACCTGCTCGATCGTCCGCCGCGGCGCCGGTCAGGACATGAGCCTCGTCGCGCTGCCCGGCCAGCTGAACCTCAGCCGCGACGTGGAGGACTACACGACCAGGGTGGTGCTCCTCGCCGAGGGCGAAGGCGTGTCAACGGCGACCGGCTCCGCAGACATCAACCCCGGCCTCAACCCGTACAAGGACCTGCACGGCAACAGCATCAAGTTGACCCGCATGGTGTCCGAGTCCGGCACCTCGCAGGTCAACGCGGCGATCCGCGCGCAGCTCGCTCTCTCCCAGTTCGTCGGCGCGCGCAACGCGTTGACGCTGTCGACGGCCGACTACGACGTCGAGGGCTCCTTCTCGCCCGGCGACTACGTGTGGGCGTATGACCCGGACAAGGGCCTCCTCGACCCTGCCAACGAGATTACGTTCCGGGGGCAGCGCTTCAACCCCCTGAGGTTGCAGGTCACCGAGACGACGTGGCCCGTCACCGCTGGGCACACCGTTGCCTACCGGGCCGCAGACGGAACCTGGACCGACCTCACCGACTACCTCCAGTTCGAGGCGAACGGGGCGACCACGGTCGTGGTGGGTGATTTCGAGCGCCAGCTCTCCAACTCCGGTTCGGAGCCGGTCGGCTCCCGGCCCAACTCGGACACCAGCGTTCCCGGTGTCCCTGTGTTCATCACGCCGTTCTCCGGCGCTGCCTACCTGGACAACCGCGGCTTCACCCGCTCCCGCGTCATCGCCTCCTGGAACGCCCCCAACAACACCGACGGGTCCACCGTCCTCGACGGCGACCACTACGAACTCCGCTACGCCATCGACACCGACCTCATCTATCCCGCCACGTGGACGCAACTGTCGGCCGTCCGCTGGCAGGACCTGCAGCAGTGGCGGCAGCCCTTCGCGGCCCCCACGGGCCAGTGGCAGTACATGAACGTGGGCTGGGGGACGGTGACGGCTCAGCTGCAGGATCTCGCGCCCGGTGTCGGGTACGACGTGCAGATCCGGGCCGTCGACAAGGCCGGCAATGCGGGCGCCTGGTCCAGCACGACGACGTTCGTGGCGACGGCCGACAACATCCCGCCTTCGACGCCGGCAGCACCGTCCGTCGCGGCGTCCCGGATCGCCGTGCAGGTGACGCACACGCTGGGGAAGGCGACCGGCGGGACGTACAACCTCGAAAGCGACCTCCACCACTTGGAGGTCCATGTCGAGTACGAGCCCACCTTCACGCCGTCACCGACGACCCTCAAGGCGAAGGTCAGCGCCACGGCCGGCATGATCCAGGCGCAGGTGCCCGTCGTCGCGACCGTCCAGGTTGAGGAGACGTCAGCCCGGTATGTACGGGTCATCGCCGTGGACATCGCCGGCAACAAGTCCGCACCATCGGCAGCGGCGTCATCGACTGCGCTGCTGATCGACGACGCCCACATCTCCGACCTGACCGTCACCAAAGTCACCGCCGGCACGATCTCCGCAGACTGGATCGTCGGCGCCCGCATCAAAACGGCCGACACCGGCGCCCGCGTCGAACTGTCCATGCTCGGCGTGCAGACCTACAACGCCGCCGGTACTCGAACGTTCTTCGCGGACTCCGCCACCGGAAACGTCTCCATCGTCGGCGAGCTGTCCAGCGGCACATCAGGCCGCCGCATCGTCGTCAACCCGAACAACTCCGGCGAAGCCGTCATCCGCTTCTACAACCTCGACGGCACCGACTTCGCTTTCCTCAACGCCTGGGGAACAGGAACGGAAGCAAACGTCGGACTCCAGTCAGGCGTCGACTCGAATAACCACGTATCCACCCTGAAGCTCGCCGAAAGCGGAATCGACTTCGGACGTTACGCCCCGACCGGAAACACCCAGGTCGGCGGCTACATGTTCCTCAACGACACCCAAGTGATTCTCGGCATGCTCACAGGGGGCGTGGCTCAGGCCTCGGCAACAGATTGGATTGCAGGGGCTTTCGGAGGATCAAACGCGACGACCTCATACTGGCGCCACTTTACAACTGGTGCCGCGACGTTCTTCGGGCGGGTCAACTTCGGCGCCAGCGCCACCAACCAAGCTGTCATCTTCGACAAGGTCGACTTCAGCGTCGGAGCCGGCGCCCACGTCATCACCTACGGCCCGACCATGGACAGCACGACCGTCCCCGTCGCCACGTACTACGACAGCAGCGGAACCCTCTGCCGATGGCAAGTGAGCGCATTCAGCACTACCGGCTTCGCAGTCACTACCGAATTCTCAACAGGCTCGACAAGCATCGCCTACATCTCCTTCAGGTGACCCATGAATTTCACCGTAGAGCGAATCGAGGAAGACACCAACAATGGACGCGAGATCTGGATCGTCGTAATGGTTGACGAGTCCGGCTCCAGGGTGAACCACGCGATCCCGAAGGACACGCTCCTGTGGCGGGCCGCCGAATACGGCATCGACCCCACCGACACGGAGACGCTCCTCGACATCATCCTCCACGAGCCGTACATCCCCGACCCGCGCCTCAACGACCCGCCCGCAGCAGCAGCCGTCCGCGCAGTGGTGAACGGCAAGCGGGTACCCGCCACGCTCGCAACAGCCGCGACCACAGCCGACGCCCGGACCGCGCACCTCGCACGGGTCCTGCACGTGAAGGCCAACGTGCGTCGCATCTCAAGTCCCCAGGGCAAGGGCGTCAAGAACCCGCTGGACGCGATCCACGGCCACCCCGTCGACCACGTCCGGCTGGCGGAGATCCATGAGACCCTGCGCCCCGTACAGTCCCCCGCTCACCTCGGGAGCCGTCGATGACCGCCACGACCACCACCCGCCTCGGCCTGTACAAGACCTCGTCGGACGGCGCGGACTTCGTCAACGTCGTCACCGACCTGCTGAACAACCTCGACGCGATCGACCTGAACATCGGCTACCGGGACTGCACCTCGACAACCAGGCCGTCCACCGTCTGGAAGGGCCTGCCGATCCGGGAGTCCGACACCGGGCGCCTCTACGTCTCCAACGGGACCGCACCTGCCTCCGCATCGTGGAAGCAGATCCCGGCGGAGGGGGCGAGCTTCCTCGCCGCGTTCACCTTCGCCGGCGCCCTCACTCTCAGTTCAACGCTGGCCGTCAGCGGCGCCACAACCCTCGCGTCGACCCTCGGCGTTACGGGAGCGGTGAGCCTCAACTCGACGCTCGCCGTCACTGGCGCCGTCACCGCCTCGTCGACGATGCGCGCCACCGGCATGGCGTCCGCGTACGCGCAGTCCACCGTCACCGTCGGTACGTCCAGCACCTCCTACGTGGACACGTCCACGGTGCTGTCCACCACCATCGTCGTCCCGCCGTCCGGCAAAGTCGACATCACCGGGACCATCACCCACTACAGCAACTCTGGTGGGTACTCGTACTCCGACCTGCTGATCACCGGCAGCACATCGGGCACCCTGCGCACCCCCACCGACGTCCAGGCGATGCGCCTGTCCGGCCCCGGCCCCGACATCACCAGCTCGTATTCGTTCATCCAGACTGCGGCCGCCGGTGAGACCCTCACCATGAAATGGCAGCACCGGGTGACGACGGGCGCGAACCAGATGGTCTTCCGGGCTATCAAGGCCATCCCCCTGCTCGGCTAGGAGACCTTCATGACCGATACCTCACCGCAGCTGACTGTTCCCCTCGACGCTGTCCTTGACGAGTACATCCGCATGAATACCGAACTGACGATGTCGCTCGCGCAGATGCGCGTGCTCCTCGCTGAGCGGAGCCGCGAACTCGCGGCGGGACGGGAGGAAGCAGAAGAGATGCGAGCGAAGCTGGCCGCTGCGGACGCCGCGCCGGCGTGGCCGTACGAGACGCCTCCCGGTGGCGTACCGGCCTGATCAGAGACGGGCGTCGCCCTGGTCCGGTTGGCCGCTGCTGTTGGCACCGTGGGCGTTCCACAGCCATGTACGGCGGGGGAGGTGGATGATCCGGGCGCCTGCGGCGATGCACTCCACGGTGAACTGGAAGTCCTCGCCGTAGCGTTCCCCGTTGATGGTGGCGCCCGGTGGGGGCTCGCGGAAGCCGACTGCCTGGGCGAGCTCGGTTCGAACCAGCGTCGTGATCGTCGTCTGGGTCGGGTGTTCGGGGTCGAAGACCTTCCCGAAGTGCGGCAGCGGGTCGGAGCCGAACCCGACCGGCACGTACCAGGCGTAGACGTAGTCTGCGCCGGCATCTTGGGCACACGCCATAAGGTCAGCGAGATGGTTGGGCTTCAGCTGGTCGTCGGAGTCGAGGAACGCGACCCACTCGGTGGTGACCTTCAGGAGGCCGCGGTGGCGGGTGGCTGCAGCACCGGCGCGGTCGAGGTCGTGCTCGACGATGAGGGATGCGGCGGGCAGGGTCTGGCCGAAGACGGAACCGACGGCGCGCTTCGTCATGCCGTTGCGGACCCTGGCCGGATGAGTGGGGACAACGACGGAGATGCCGGTCTGCATGTCGTGGCTCCTCAGGGCCGGAAGGTGGCTGGGGCCTGGTCGGCGGTCATCCTCGATTGGCTTCTCCTGACCACCGGAGTTGGCACGTACGGCGGGGCCTCTGGCCTGTCGAGGCTGGCCAGTTCGTCGGCGGTGATGCCGTGGGCGTGTGCGAGGTCGATGAGTTCAGGGCAGTCGTCGAGGTTCTCGACGTTGGGTCCGCAGTCGCCATAGCCGCAGCCTTCGCAACACGTCGCGTAGAAGCTGACGCCGAAGTTCGCATGATCAGGGTCGAAGCGATGCCGCGCCAAGACCCTTCGGTCGGCTTCGCAGCGGCGGAGAATCGCATTCGGCGAGTGTCGTGCAATGTGGTGCGCGTCAGCGATGTGGGTGTCGCCACTGACGACGACCTCAACGACGTAGTTGTCGATCCCGCCAGCCCACACGCCCGCCTCGATTCCCTTCCGCCCGTGGTCGTCGACCGTCGCCTCCCACGGACCGGGGGCTGCCTGCTTCGCGGCGGCTTCAGCCTCGTTCACCTTGGAGGTGATCCATTCGTGGAGGTTCATGACTCGCTCCTGAGCGCACGTCGGACGCCCTCTTCGAGGGTCACGGTCGGCTGGTAGAAGGAGTGCAGCCTGGTCGGGTCGGCGACGCGGTATTGGACGCCGTCGGGGGCGCCGAGGATGTGGTGCAGCTTCGGCTTGTAGCCGGCTTCGGCGCAGACCAGCTCCGCGAGCTCATTGAAGGATGTGGCCCGGCCGGTGCCGATGTTCGTCGGACCGGTGACGTCCTGGTCGATCGCAGCGAGGGTGGCACCGACGACGTCGTCGATGTGCACCCAGTCCCTGACCTGCCGGCCGGTGCCCCATATCTCGAACGGGTCCCTCTTCTGCCGGGCTCGCTGAATGAAGCTGGGGAACGGGTAGTCGAGGGCCTGGTCGGCGCCATATCCGGACATGGGGCGCAGCACGTGGACGCGGCAGCCTTCGGCTTCGGCGTACGGGACGAGCTGTTCGCCGGTCAACTTCGCGAGGCCGTAGGTCGCGTCGGGCTGGCGGGGTGCGGCAAGGTTGATGTCGTCTTCGTGGAGCCGATGGCCGCTGTCCTCGCCTTGCAGGTCGACGGGGTACGCGGCCGACGAGCTGAAGTACACGGCGCGGCGGGTGCGGGACGCGATGAGCCACCGCATGTACCAGGCGTCCAACGCGAGGTTGGTGGCGACGCCGAGGGGGTGTCCGTCGATGCTGGCGCGGCCGCCGACGACTGCAGCACAGTGAATGGCGAGATCGTAGGGGGTGCGGTCGCGGCGGAAGAAGTCGAGAGCGTCGCCGATGTTCGCCGCCTTCAGGTCACAGGTGGTGACGTGGTGGCCTCGTTCTTCGAGGGCGCGGTGAAGGTGGCGGCCGATGAACCCGGCCGATCCGGTCAGTAGAACCTTCATGCTGGCACCTCGCGTCCGAGCTTCCGGTAGTACACCCGACGGCGCGATGCGTTCTGACACGGCCGACATTTCCTGATCCCGCGGTAGTCAGTGAGCGTGTTCTCTGGAGTCCGTGGATGGCCATTGCGGCACTCTGCGGCGCGGTCGTAAGCCCGATGGCATCTCTGGCAGAGTGCTATCCAGTCATCCAGGTCCCGGCGGTACGTGCGCGAGAGATTGGCCCAATCCAGCGGCTTGTCGGTGCGGCCGCAGTGCTGGCAATCAAGTGGCTTCGGCTTGTACTTCCGAACCCAGTGATGCAGTGCGTGGTAGCTCACCAGATCCCCTCGCCAGTGAGGGTGTCGCTCTCCGCGGGCGAGATCCCGAGTGTCAGTCATGACGCTCCCCGAGGATCACCTGGAACTGGCCGACAGTCTCATGGCGAACCACGGTGTAGCCGCCTTGCTCGATGAGCGCCCGGTAGCCTTCCTGATCCCAGGCCCAGCAATGACATTCGTCGTGAGACTCGGGCGTCTCGGTCCACGGGCTGGAGGCCACTACGAAGCGGCAGTGCGTACCGACCCACTGAACGGTCCCGTGCGGGTCCGCAAGGTGCTCCAGCACTTCGGTCATCACTGCGATGTTGCCGAGGATCACGCCCGGGTGCCCCGGTGCGAAGGCGTCAAGAAGTTCGGCGTCGACGCCCCGTTCGTTCCAACCCGCCTGGTTGGACGGCTGGAAGTCGTACCCCCACGCGGCGAGGTCGTACCGGTCGTACTTGTCCTCGTGCCGCTTCAGGAGGGACAGCAGACCGCCGTCGCCGCAGCCGAGATCCGTGACCCCCGCCGAGTAGCCGGCACCGGAGGCGTGGTGCCGCGCTGCGGCATCCAGGACGAGCTGGTACGCCTTGTCCAGGCGGGGCCGGTGGACGGGCTGTTCGAGGTGCGGGGCGCGTTCCCGGTGCTCGTGGAACTCCGGGGTGGACACGTGCGGGACGTCGCCGGCGAACAGGCGGTACTCGGTCACGAGGCCACCCCTTCGATGGCAGCCACGATGGCAGCCGCCAGCGGGGCGACCCACTCGGCGTACTCACTCTCCGGGTCGACCTCGTTCAAGCCGAAGTCCCAGAACGCGAAGGCCCGGATCGCCTGCTCGGCGGCGGCCTGCTTGTCGTCAGCCACGGGGGTACTCCTTGATCTGCTGGACCCAGTGGTCCAGGTCGTTGGCTCGCCACGTTTCGAAGACGGCCCGGTCGGCATCGGACCGCTCGTCACTGTTCGCCTCGGCGTAGCCCTCGTCCCACAGCGCCTTCGAAGCGATCGGATGCATGTGCTCGACGATCACGTCCGGCAGGTACCGGATCGCCCCGAGCGCCTGCCCGAGGGCCAGCCACACGTTGTCGGCGTACAGGTGCACCAGGCCGGGCGGCACCATGTAGCCCGTCGCGAGAACGATGTCCGACGTCATCGCGACCTGTGTCGGCAGCGCCTCGCCCTGGATCAGGTCGTTGCCGTAAACCACGCCCGTACCGAGTTGCTCCAGCGCTTCGATGTACAGGCGGTCCCAGCCAGCGGTGCGCGGCCGGTGATCGTCACCCAGGAAGCCGATGTGACGGCTGCCCGCAGCCACCGTCGGCGCGAAAGCGTTGAGTGTCCCCCCAAGGCGCAGCCGGGGCCCGACCTGCAGCTGCAGTCGCGGGTCACCGTCGGCCCAGTCGAGCTTCTGCTCGTACCCGAGCAAGAACGGGTCGTCGTCGTCGACCGCGGCGAGCAGCACCGTGTCGCCGGTGGACGTCTCCTTGAATGCGCACCAGAGATCCCACAGGTTCCCGGGCCGGCCGCGGGTCGGCACGATGATCGTCAGGTCAGGCACGGTTGCTGCCCTTCTGCTTGCTGCCGGCCCAGGCAGCGATCCACACGAGCGCGACGAATGTCCCGCAGATGATCCCGATGATGTAGACGGCAATCACTGGTCGACCCCTCTCAGCTCAGTCACAGGGCAATGCACTCGACGGCCGTCGTCCAGGTCCACGACAGCCTCCGGGCCGTCGAACCCGAGAAGCCGGCCAGCGTCGACGACGACTGCCGCGACGAACGGATCCTCCTGACGCACCACCACGCGTCCGCCGACGACGTCCTCGGCCTCGCCGCGGGTCATGACGGCACCCGTGCGAGGTGCGTTGCGACGATCTCCCGCAGCGTGTCGTCCAGCGTCCGGCCGGGCGTCCAGCCGAGCGCCGCGAGGGTGCCGCCGTCGAGGCCGTACCGCAGGTCGTGGCCCGGCCTGGACGTCCCCGCGTCCACCAACTCGACGTGAAGGGGCCGTCGGAGGATCCCGGCGATGCTCTCTGCGAGCGCCAGGTTCGTACGCTCCTCACCCACGATGTGAAAGAGGGCAGGACGGTCGTACTGCGGGTGCTGCTGCACCGTCGCGTGGCCGAGGATGTGGATCAGGGCGCCGCCGAGCTCCCACGCGTCGAGCCAGTGGCGGCTGCTGGACTGGCCGTCGGCGGACGCGAAGATGCGCACGGGCTCACCGGCGAGGATCCGGGAGATGACCTGCGGTACGAACTTCACCGCCGGCTGGCCCGGGCCGAGGATGTTCATCGTCCGCGTCAGGATCAGCGGCAGTCCGTACGTCCGCCAGTACGTGATCGCGATCGCCGACTGAGCGGCCTTGCTCCCCGAGTACGGGTTCGCGGGCAGGATCGCGTCCCACTCACGGTGCGGGCCGTCGCCGCCGTGGATCGGCCCGTACTCCTCGTCCGTACCGACATGCAGCACGGTACGGGGCTGGACGATGCGCGCCAGTTCCAGGACGTTCAGCATCAGCGCGACGTTGGAACGGATGATCCGCGCCGGGTCGGTGATGGACAGGTCGATCTGGGTGTCGCTTGCGAGGTTGACGATGTGCTCGACGGGCCCGATCCTGTCGATCGTCGACCCGGTCATCTCGAACCCCAGGTCGCAGCGAACCACCGTCACCCGGATTGCCCACTCCGGATGCGCGGTGAGGAGCTGCACGATCCGGGTGTCCGACCCACGTCGGGGGCTGACCGTCCCGACGACATGCCAGTCCGTGTCGGCGAGGATCCGGTGCAGGACCCTCGCGCCGGCGAACCCCGCTGCCCCAGTAAGCAGGATGCGCGTCACGGGAGCAGCACCTTCTGCCACTCGTCGACGTGACCCTCGATCGTCCAGTCGGCGGCCTGCCGGCGCCCTGCGGCGCCCATCTCGGCGCGCATCGCCTCGTCGTTCACGAGGTCGCGCAGGTAGCGGCCCCACTCGTGATCCCTGCGGACGAGGAACCCCGTCTCACCATGCCGCACGAACTGCGCGTACGGTCCGTAGTCGGACGCGATGACGGGGATGCCGAGCATCGCCGCCTCCAGCGGGCGCAGCGGCGACTTGGACGCGTTGAACCGGTGGGCGCGCAGCGGCGCCAGCATGATGTCGTAGTCGATGGCCCGCCAGTAGTCCGGCACCGAAGCGGTCCACTCCGACACCCGGACCCGGTCCCGCACGCCGAGAGCCTTGCGGTAGTCGGAGCCCATCAAGTGCAGCTCGACGTGCGGGTTGCGGTTCATGACCTGGCGGAGCTGCCCGCCGATCTCCTCGACGTCCATCTGGTGCGTGGCCGAGCCGCCCCACCCGATCGTCACCACGCCGTCTCTGTGGGGCCGTTCGTGCTGCAGGAGCCATGCGGGCAGGTAGTTGGGGATCACGTGCACGTTCGGGTTGAGCGGGCGCACCACGGCGGCGAGTTCTTCCATCGTCACGGTGACCGCGTCCGCCACGGCGATGTTCGCCTCCAGACGCTGCCGCACGTCATCCCGCTCGAAGAAGGCGTGCGCAACGGGCGACGACGAGTCGACGTGCCACAGGTCATCGTCGAGCTCGAAGACCAGCCTCGGCCGGCTTGCCTGCGCGGCGATCTCCTGCCAGCGGGCGGACGGGCCCGGCATGCACACGCGCTGTCCGATCAGCGTCCGGGCCGTGAGTTGCTCGGCCATCCGCTCGGAAGAGCCGGTCGCGTAGCCCTCGGCGCGCAGGGCCTGCAGCGGCAGTTCGACACGAAGGACTCCACAGCCGGTGCGGTCCGCCATCCAGCCGAAAACATCCAGGCCGGGAGGTGGGGGCGTCACAGTGCCGCTCCGATCGGCGGGGGTAGCGGGGTTGGTACGCGGGGCCCGACCCCGCTAGAGCGGGCCCCGCGTCGCGACCTGCATGGGGGACACACCAGCCGCAGCCCAGACAGTAGGTGCGGGCCCTACGAGTGGTGGAAATGCAGGTCAGAGCGTTGCAGCGGGACTCTCGGGGCGGGTGATTCTGAGGGTGTGGGTCCGGTGCCAGGTGGCGTACGCGGACGGCTGGAGGGTCGCGGACACGGGCGCTGACCTGCACCGGACCCATGCTGGCTCTACCTCCCGAGGAGGTGTGCAGTGACCTGTCGTGCAGCGCGCTCCGGCGGGCCCTGCCTCTTCGCTGGCTTGTGCGATGAGGTGCAACTGATCTGTATGGGCCGGGTCTGCGCAGCCCCGCTGGATTCCTACCCCTGGAGACCCTGATGGCCTGGTTCCCCGGCGCTGAGCGCATGGAGCTGCAACCCGAGTCGGACGGCCAGCCGGCGATCGTCCCGACGCAGCTCATCCTGCACAGCATCGCGGCGCCGTGGACGCCGCGGCGGATGTACGAGTACTGGAGGGACTCGACGAACCTGGAGTCGCACTTCGGCCTCGGGTTCGACGGCAGTCTCGGGCAGTACATCGGGACGCAGACCCGCGCGGACGCGAACATGCACGCGAACCTCCGGCCGGACGGTACGGGTGCGATCTCGTGCGAGTCGGCGTCCAACCTGCAGCACACGGACCCGTGGACGGACGCGCAGGTCGAGACCCTGATCCGGCTCGGCGTGTGGGTGCACCAGCAGCACGGGATCCCGCTGCGGATCTGCCGAACCTGGAACGACCCGGGGTTCGGCGTGCACCGCCTGTTCCCGGAGTGGTCGGACGGCGGCACGGCGTGCCCCGGCGACGCCCGCGTCCGGCAGTTCCACGAGGTCGTGTTCCCCGCCATCGTCGCCCGCGCGAACGGCGGCACCGCCCCGGCCTCTCCCGCACCCACTACCCCCGTCCAGGAGGACGACGTGCCGTACACCCCTGCGGAGCTGGGCTCCGCTGTCGCCAACGCGCTGATGCCCGTCTACAACCCCGACGGCTCGGTGAAGGGCGAGGCGACGCTGTACCAGTACCTCGGCGGCATCGACCTCGCCAACAGGCGGGCCGACGCCGCGTTCGCGTCGATCCAGGCGACTCTCGCCGCGCAGGCCGCCGTCCTCAAGCTCGTCCTCGACCAGAACCAGCACGTCGACACGGCCGCCGTACTGGCGGCGGTCGCTGCGGTCGGCGACCAGGCGGCCGCCGCCGTGAAGCAGACGCTGGCCAGCGGCATCAACGTCACCGTCACCACCAACACCACCCCGAAGGGGAACTGATCATGCCCAAGATCCTCGGCCGTGAGCCCGCCCTGTGGCTGACGCTCGTCGCCGTCCTCGTCAAGGCCGCCACCGCCTTCGGCCTGGACCTGACCGTCGACCAGCAGGCCGGCGTCAACGCGCTCGCGGCGGCCGTGGTCGGCCTGATCGTGGCGATCCTCGTCCATGACGGGGCGGTGGCCGCGGTGCTCGGTCTCGCGCAGGCTGCTCTGGCGCTGAGCCTCGGCTTCGGTGCCCACCTGGGCGCTGACCAGCAGGTCTCCATCATGGCTGTCGTGGCGATCGCCGTCGGCATGTACACCCGCACGCAGGTGACGGCCCCCGTCGCGGCGAAGGCGCCGCTGCCGCCGCTGACCGTGGCCGACCAGTACCCGGTGATCTGACGTGGGTGCCGCGGGGGCCTGGTACCGCCGGAGGGTAGGTCTCCGCGGCACCGCACTCGGCGTCACCGGCATCGGCTGGATCACTTACGGCACCGGCATCATCACGGACCCCCGGTACGGGGTGCAGCGCGGCGTGCAGGTGCTCGTGCAGATTTGCCCGCTGTCCTGGTGGGGCGTCCTGTGGATCGCCTGCGGGATGACGGCATTCGGCGCGGCTCTCTGCCGGCCGGGGCCGGACCGGCTCGGGTTCGCCGCCGGCGCGCTCGCGCCGTTGCTGTGGGCTGGTGCGTACGTGATCGCCTGGTTGACGGGTGGATACCCGCAGGCGTGGACAGCGACCCCGGCATGGTGTGTGCCGCTGGTCCTGTTGGGGGTGGTGGCGGCCCTGTCATCGCGGTACGCCGCGCTGTTGCTGCGGTACGCCGCCGCCCTGGATCGGATCCGGGCGCTGGAGAGGGGTGCCGATGGAGGCGAGTAGTGGGCTGTGGGGCGCGGTGGCGGTGGCCATCGGTGTGGTCGGATCGGTGACGATGTCGTGGATCGGCCGGACTCGGGATCACGACGACCCGAAGGAGCCGGCGCCGGCTGAGTTGACGACGATCGCGGGTCTGGCGCAGGGGATGGTGCGCCTGCAGAGTCGGGTGCAGGAGCTGGAGACCGCGCAGACAGCGCAGCAGGAGCATGCTCGGCTGCAGGATCTGACGGTGGGTGCGCTTCGTCGGTACGTGCGTCGGTTGGAGACGGCTCTGCGGGATGCTGGGGTGGCGGTCCCGCCCCCGGATGCTGCCGATGCCCATTTGATCCGCGTTCCCTGACGCCCTGAAGTGCCGCGCCCCCGTCTGGCCTTCGGGCCGGGCGGGGGCGTCGTCGTCTTTGGAGGTCTCGGGAACACCATCGGTCACAGAAGCGATTCTGCGGTCGCCCGGACTAGGCTTGCCGCATCACCCGAACGGCCCATCGGCCGGGGCATAAAGCTGCCCCGGCGGGACTCCTACATCTCACCGGGGCCGGAGCGCAACGAAAGGCACTCAATGCCAGAGCACAACAGTAACCTGCCCGTCGGCGCCGACGCGAGCGGGGGCAGCCCCTTCGACCAGATTCGGCGGGTCGACGACTACGGCCAGGAGTACTGGTCGGCCCGCGAACTCCAGCCGCTGATGGGTTACGCGCGGTGGGAGGACTTCTCCAACACCGTCATCGACCGGGCGATCCGGTCGTCGGAGAACGTCGGCACCTACTCTGACCAGGCTTTTTCGGCGGTCACCGAAACAGGAACGGCTGGTCGGGCCAGGGCCGACTACCGCCTGAGCCGCACTGCGGCGTACCTCGTTGCGATGAACGGCGAGCCGAACAAGCCGGCCGTCGCGGCGGCGCAGGCGTACTTCGCGATGCAGACCCGCAAGGCCGAGATCGCGACGAGCCGGCCGATGTCCGAGATCGAGATGGCCCGGCAGTACCTCGCCGTCCTGGAGCGCGAGGAGAAGCAGGCCAAGGAGCTGGCGATCGCGGCGCCGAAGGCCGGCAAGTGGGACGAGTTCCTCGACACCGAGGGGCTGATCAGCATGCGGTCGCTGGCCGACATGCTGGGCGAGGACGTCAAGGTCGTCACGAACTGGCTGGTCGAGATCGGCATCTTCCGCAAGGAGGTGTCGCGGTACGGCGGCGCTCGGAACCTGCCGCGCCTGCCGTACCAGCGGGCGAGCCAGTTCGCCGTCAAGGTCGAGTCAGCGAACGGCGTGAGCTTCTCGGTGGCGTACGCGACGGCCAGGGGCCTCGATCTGATCGTGGACCTGTGGCGGCAGAAGGAGGTTCGACTCCCCGCTCGGCCGGCGGGCGAGGCCCGCTGACCTGCGTTGCCCCGTCCTCCTCACGGGAGGGCGGGGCTTCGTCGTGTCTGCGGCCGGCGGCTCGGCCAGCACCGGATGATGCGATCATGACTCCCCGCGCCCGTGTGACCCTCCCCGATGGCCAGGAGCTGGACGTCGAGGTGACGGGCCGGGAGAGGGTCGGCGACGCCTGGTGGTACCTGCTGCGGCTGACCCTGCCCGGCGGTCAGGAGGTGGCCTTCCGGGCGGCGTATCCGACGGTCCGCCCGATCCCCGGCGAGTCGTACGCGGACCTGCCGGGCGCCCCCGCCGACCCGGACCAGCTGCTCGTGGACAGCCTGCCGCGCCCTGATGAGCCGCTGCTGCTGATCCACCGGGCGTCCTGCTGGTACATGGCCCGAAACGCCCGGCCAGTCACCCGGGCGGAGGCCGACGACCTGATCGCGGCCGGCGCCCGCCTGTGCGAGGTGTGCCTGCCGGGCCGGCGCGCGACGTGGGACGGCCAGTCGTAGGTCAGGCGTCCCCTGCTCGCGCGGCGTCCTTGAGTGCCCTCTCGGTCACCGGGTGACAGCCGTCGGCGAGTGCCTGCTGCATGGTGGGGTGCAGCCGTACGGCGTCGAACGCCGCGGCCTGCTTGCCGCGCAGGTCGGCGAGCCGGGCCCGCAGGTCATCCGGCCACATGCCCCGCTCCACGGCCTGCTCAGGGTCGGGGAACTCGGCGCGGCGGGCAGCCTCCGTCTCCGCGAGCCAGCCGTGCAGTTCGGCACGCGCGGCGTCGAGGGCACGCTGGAGGTCGATCAGGTCAGGGGGCGGAGGCAGGGCATCGGGCATGCCGGAATCGTACTGACCTGCACCGACAACGCCCCCGACCTGCGGGCCAGGGGCGAGTCGAGCAGTGCTCAGGCGGCGGGGATGAGCACCCGCGCGCGCTCGACGAAGTCGGCGACGAGCCGGTGCTGGCCGAAGGGCTGCATCCGCTTCTGCAAGTCGACGACGGCCTCGACCGCCCGCGACGACTTCACCTTGCTCGTCAGCGAGAGCGTCCGCAGGCCGGCCGCGTACGCCGCTTCCAGGTCGTTGCGCTGCAAGTGCGCGGAGGCGAGGGCGGCCTGCGACATGGCACCGCGGCGGGCCCGGGACTGCATGCGGGCGTGGTCGATGCTGCGGCGGGCGTGCTCCTGCGCGCCGGCGGAGTCGCCGATGTCCCGCAGTGTCACGGCGTGCTCTCCGTGCAGGTACGCGGGATCAATGAACAGCGCCCACTCGGGCTCTGCCTCGTGGTCGATGTGCTCCGCCGCGGCTTCGGACTGCACGATCGCGCGGGCAGCCCCGGCCCTGTCGCCCATCGCAGCGAGCGCCCTGCCCTCCAGCGCCCACAGGTCGGCGAGGGCGGCGTGCGACTGGCCGCCGAGTCCGTGCCGGCCGGACCGGGCGAGATTCAGCCCCTCTTCGGGGTGCCCGAGGAGGGTGGCCTGGTCGGCCATCCCGGCGAGGACGTGGGCGCCGAGCGGTGCATTCTGCGACTCCTCGGCGAGGCGGAGCGACTGGATGAGGTAGCGCTGGGCGGTGCCGTGCTCGCCGTTGTCGTAGGCCATCCATCCGAGGAGGTAGGTCTGTTCGGCGGCGGCTTCGCAAAGGGCGCGCCGGATGTCGTCGGTCTGGGTCCGGCGCAGGAGCGGGTAGACGTGGACGTTCATGTAGGCGGCGAGGACGAGGCGGCCGGACCCGCCACCTTGGAAGATGTCGATCTTCTGGAACTCGGAGAACATGTTCCGCACCGCGGTGACGTCCTCGATGCGCACGCGGGGCCCGGCGTCGGGTTGCTGGTCGAGGGTGGCGAGGAGCCAGTCCCTGCTCGGGCCGGTGGCGGCAACGGCGGCGAACGGCGCGCTGGCCAGGAATTTACGTCGGTCCACGTCTGCTCTCCCCAGGTCAGAGACGGTCTCCACCGTATCCGTGTAGCTGCGGGAGTAAAGGAGCGAGCGGTCCTCCGCCGGGCTCTCCCCGAGCCCGAGTTCGTACGATGTGACCCGGTATCCGACCCGGGCTGAAATGACGTCAGCGATGATGCCGGGCACCGGCCGTCGGGGGACGCGCCCCTCCTGGACCCAGCGTCGGACGGTCGTCGCGTCCGAGCGCACCTGAGGGTGTCCGGCGTCCTGAGCTGCACGGACGACGAGCCGCGCCAGCTCCCTGTTGCTCAGCTCGGCACGCCGGAGCCAGTTCGCGAGCTTCTCGTTCGGTGTCGCCATGGTGCTGGTCTACCCTTCCCCGCCACCTCGCGCTGAAGTGCCACCCTGTGCCACCCCCTGGGTGATCGCGGGGGAAGGGGTTCGTGCGGTTGCCTGGTGGTGATGGTAGACCTCCGACGCCGAGGAGATAGGCCCGATGACGATGGCCCCCGCGCTCCCCTTACCGCCGCGTACCGTACTTGGCGCGCTCGCCACCTGGACGTGGATCGATTCGACGCCGGACGGCTTGGTTGCGTTCGCTCTGGTCACCCCGGCCGCTGGCGGTCCGACGGCGGAGCAGATGCAGGCGATCGCGGAGGCCGCCGACTTGGCCACTCCGGACCTGCCCTTGCCGGGCGCCCGGATCAGGTTGGTCTTGCAGGGCCAGGACGCGGTGATCGCGGTCCCGGGCTCCGGGCCGGCGCTGCGAATTCCGGCAGATTCGGGCTGGGCAGATTTCGTCCGCCGGGGCGGCACCGTGGTGGTCATCCTGGGGGCCCACCTTCTCGCCGCTGGTGCAGGCCGGCCGCAGGTCGAGTCGTACATCATGGGCGCGCTGCTGCCCCGTCAGATCTGGATGGGCAAGACGACACTGGCCGCGGAGTACACCGCTGCCCAGCTTCGGGGCGAGGCGTGCGTCTGCTGCCACCGAGTCGACGGCCCGCTCGTCCCCGCCGGCCACGCCTACACCTCCACGACCGGCGCGCCCCTCGGGTGGGCTGTCGTCGCCTGCCCCGCTCACGCGCCCGAGGAGTCCTGATGACCGAGACACAGACAACCGGCTACGGGGTCCGTTGGGACCCGAAGGCCAAATGCTGGCGGGTCCGCAACGAGACGACCGGCGAATGGATGGTCGGCGACGACGGCAAGCCCAGAGCCTGGTCGGACTTCACCGCCGCGGACATCGCCTACAAGGCGTTCCAGCCGGCCGCGCCACGCACATGGTGACCGAGCCCGACGAACCGGCCACGGGCTATTGCCAGGCCTGCGGACAGTACGGCAAGGGCCGGTTCGTCGAAGTCATCAACAGCCACTCCGACGCCATCGACCAGCACCTCAGCTGCGCGATCACAGCTCCCGGAACAGCTGACCCAGCGGAACATCCAGAGCAGCAGCCAGCCTGATGACCACATCAAGGCTGGCGGCGCGCGCACCCGTTTCCGTGCGGTACATGGTGTGCCTGCTGATGCCGGCCAGCTCGGCCAGGGCTTCCTGAGAGAGTCGTCGCTCCTCCCGGAGTGCGCGGATACGGCAGCCGACCTGGCGTCGACGGTCTAAGACCCAGGTGGGTTCGGCGGGAGGTGCTGGCACATCTCGCTACGCTGCCGCGATCAAGATCAAAAGTCAGCAGCAGATGTGCAGCAAGTGTCAGGTAGATTCCTCCGGGTATGCCGGACTCATCCCGTCCTGACTTCGCCCGGAAATCGAACGAGACATAACGTCTCAGAAACGGCCTAGCCTCCCAATGGGACCGTATGCGACCGTAAGCAGCGTCGATCCGCTTCCGGGCGCCCCCAGCCACGTAATCGAACACGCCCCCAGGCTGCCGCACGCCAGCAGCCAGCCCAGACCGCGCGGCCCCCTCCCGCGCCCCGGCAGCCCGCGCACCCCTGCCGAGGAACACAACGCGCACAGGACGACAGTGAGCGCCCCCCATGCCGACTCCGCAGAGACGCGGGTCCGCCTCGCCGAAGCCGATGTGCAGGCCATCGACAAGACCAACCTCGCAACCGCCAGCAACGCCGACCTCATCGGCCTGCTCATCCGCGCCCGCGGTTCCCTGTCGGATCTGATCCGCCTCTGCCGAGACACCCACCCGAGCTAGGTCACACAGGCGGCCGGATAGAACGCCCTGACCTGTGGGTTTCACATGCGGTGACCTAGGTGCATGGCGTCACTTGAAGCAGCCGGTGAACCAGGCCCACGCCGGGCCGCGGGAGGGGGCGAGCTTGGCGGCCCAGTAGTAGAGGCCGCCGGCGGTGGGGTAGGCGGAGCAGATCTCGGCCATCGCGAGGGCGACGCAGAGGGTCATCAGGCCGACCAGCGGCCAGCCCCAGGTGATCATCGCGGGGCCGCCGGTGTTCAGGCCGAAGCCGTAGAGGGTGAGGCAGCCGGAGAGGATGGAGACGATCGAGAAGGAGACGGCGAAGTTCGAGAAGCCCGACATCGAGCGGGCGAGTTCCTGGGTGTAGCCGAGTTCGCGCAGCCGCTGTTCGTCCGCCGACTCCGGCGGCGCCTGCCGCGGGACGACCGGCGTGTCGGTGTGCTCGACGGGAGAGGGTTCGGGAGACATGCGCACCCCTTGGGGGTTCGGTGGGGGATCCGAAACGTGCGCCCACAGCAGCGTGGTGACCCAATGGACTGAAACCAGACCATTGGCGTAGTGCGCATCGTTCACCCTGCGCCTCCGCGACGTCAAGGGGACCTGCCGACGGCCCGGCCGACCCGTACCTCGGTACGATTCCGGGGTGGACCGGGCAGGCGGGCGCGACGCGCGGATGGACTGGCAGGGCGGCGCGATCTTCCGCCCCGTCCGGACCGGCAACGCCTTCGAGGAGACGGTCGAGCGGATCCTGGAGGCGATCAAGCTAGGCGTCCTCGGCCACGGCGACCGGCTGCCACCCGAACGGGAGCTGGCCGCCCGGCTGAACATCAGCCGCGAGACGCTGCGCGAGGCGATCCGCTCGCTGCAGCTGGCCGGCTGCGTGGAGTCACGGCGCGGACGCTACGGCGGCACCTTCGTCACGTACCGGCTGCCCCCGCCGAGCCTCGGCGAGCTGCGCCGGGCCGTCCAGGACATGGGCTCCGAGCTGGAGGACGCGCTCACCTACCGGATGGTGCTGGAGACCGGCGCCTCCGAGCGGGCCGCGAGACGCCCGCTCACCGAGGAGCAGCGCGACTACCTGCGCGAGCGCCTCGCCGACCTGGAGGGCGCCTCGCCGGAGGAGTACCGGCAGCTGGATTCGCGGTTCCACCTGGCGATCGCCGAGCTGACCGGCTCGCACTCGCTGGCGACCGGCATCGCCGAGAGCCGGATGCGCCTGAACGACCTGCTGAACGCGATACCGATGCTGGAGCGCAACATCGACCACGCCTCCGAGCAGCACCGGACGATGGTGAGCGCGATCCTGGCGGGCGACGCCGAGGGGGCCCGCCGCTCGACCGAGGAGCACCTGGAGGCCACCGCCGCCCTGCTGCGCGGCTTCCTCGGCTGATCCAGCCTCCCCGGCGGGCCGGCTCCGAAACCTTCCGGCGCGGTCCGTGGCATTGGAGTGATCCGAGTCACTCCGACGATGCGTAACGTCTTCGGCCTTGGGAACGATTAGTCGAACGGTGCTTGCCGCGTGGAGGATCCCTGGTCCGTCACACTCTCCGTGCGCGGCGGAGCCGTGTCATGCCCACTGCACCGAGAGGCCACTCGTGTCGCCCAGCCCGTCCCGCACGCTTCCGCATCGGATTGCTGAATCCGCGTCCCTGATGGCCCTCATCGAGCGCGGCCGGACCACAGGACACATCACCGGCGATGAGGTGCGCCAGGCTTTCGAGGCCGACAATATTCCGACCACTCAGTGGAAGGTCGTCCTCCGCAGCCTGAACCAGGTGCTGGACGACGAAGGAATGACCCTGGCGGTCCGCCCTGCACAGGAGCCCAAGCAGGCTGCAGGGGACCCGAACCGGCGCTCGGTCAAGAAAACCGTAGCCACGCGCGCTACCCCTGTCAAGAAGATCACGGCGGCCCCCGTGGACGGTGCCGGCGAGGCCGAGGACGCCTCCTCGGAGCAGGTGGCAGCGGTCAAGAAGGCCGCTCCGGCGAAGAAGGCCGCGCCCGCCAAGAAGGCCGCCGCGGTGAAGAAGGCCGCTCCGGCGAAGAAGACGGCGACCGCCGCCGCGGCCAAGAAGACGGCCACGAAGACCACCGCCAAGGGTGCGTCCGACGACGCCGCCGAGACCCCGGCCGAGGACGACCTCTTCGACGAGGCCGCGCCCGGCGAGGCCGGCCCGGAGCCGACCCCCGGCATCGGCAGCTTCGTGCTCTCCGACGACGACGAGGACGACGCCCCGAAGCAGCAGGTCACCACGCCCGGCGCCAGCGCCGACGCGGTGAAGGACTACCTGAAGCAGATCGGCAAGGTCTCGCTGCTCAACGCCGAGCAGGAGGTCTCGCTCGCCAAGCGCATCGAGGCCGGCCTGTTCGCGATGGAGAAGCTCGCCTCCGGCGAGGACCTGACCCCGGTCTTCCGGCGCGAGCTGGAGCTCATCGCCGAGGACGGCCGCCGCGCGAAGGACCACCTGCTGGAGGCCAACCTCCGCCTGGTCGTGTCGGTCGCCAAGCGCTACACCGGCCGCGGCATGCTGTTCCTGGACCTCATCCAGGAGGGCAACCTGGGCCTGGTCCGCGCGGTCGAGAAGTTCGACTACACCAAGGGCTTCAAGTTCTCCACGTACGCGACGTGGTGGATCCGCCAGGCGATCACCCGCGCGATGGCCGACCAGTCCCGGACCATCCGCATCCCCGTCCACATGGTCGAGGTCATCAACAAGCTGGCCCGCCTGCAGCGCCAGATGCTGCAGTCGCTCGGCCGCGAGCCCACTCCGGAGGAGCTGGGCAAGGAGCTGGACCTCACCCCGGAGCGGGTCGTCGAGGTGCAGCGCTACGGCCGCGAGCCGATCTCCCTGCACACCCCGCTCGGTGACGAGGGCGACAGCGAGTTCGGTGACCTGATCGAGGACACCGAGGCCGTGAAGCCGGCCGACGCGGTCAGCTTCACCCTGCTGCAGGAGCAGCTGCGGGCCGTGCTGGAGACGCTGGCCGAGCGCGAGGCCGGCGTGGTCTCGATGCGCTTCGGCCTCACCGACGGCCAGCCGAAGACGCTGGACGAGATCGGCAAGGTCTACGGGGTCACCCGCGAGCGGATCCGCCAGATCGAGTCCAAGACGATGTCCAAGCTGCGGCACCCGTCGCGCTCCCAGGTGCTGCGCGACTACCTGGACTAGCCGGGCCGGCCGCCCGTACCCGACAGCCGGCAAGGCCGGCCGGCCCGGGTACGGGCGGCTCTCCGTCCGCCCTCGTTCCGGTCACTGGTTCCGGTGACTTGTCGCCCGATCGGGCCCCGGCAGACGAAACGGGCCCGGCGCGGCCTGTGGGAACAGGCCGGGCCGAGCCCGGAAAAAGCTGGAGCGCCGGGCCCGATTTGAACGGACTCTCCCTACTGAAAGTAGGGCGTGCTCCACCAGCACCTCCGACGCATGTCCAGAAGATCTCTCTTCCGACGGACAGAACATTACCAGGTGGCGAAGGGTGCTCCGGCGCGGGCCCCGGCTCGTGGACAGCCGTCAGGGCCCGCGGCGGGGCGCCCGGCACGCGCCCTAGAGGTGCTTGGCGATCTCGGGCAGCAGTTCCTTGAAGGTCCGCCCGCCGGCCGGCTCGCCGATCGCGGTCAGCTGCCAGCCGGTGCCCGAACGGTGCACCTTGGCCATGATCTGGGCCGTGTACGGGCCGCCCCCGGTGAGCGTGTAGCGCGCCAGCTCGTCGCCGGTGGTCTCGTCGACCAGCCGGCAGAAGGCGTTCTGCACCTCCTGGAACGTCTGCCCGGTGAACGAGTTGACGGTGAAGACGATCTGCTCGACCTGGGTGGGGACGCGCTGGAGGTCCACCACGATGGACTCGTCGTCGGCCCCCTGGCCGGCGCCGCCGGTCAGGTTGTCGCCACTGTGCCGCACCGAACCGTCCGAGCTGGTCAGCTTCTGGAAGTAGACCACCTCCACTGGCTTGGTCCCGGCGAAGAGCACGGCGGAGGCGTCCAGGTCGATCTCCCGGGGGATCAGCCTGGCGAGGAATCCCTTGCGCGGTGAGGCCTGCCAGCCGAGGCCCATCCGGACGACGCTGAGCGCGCCGCCGCCGGCCTTCTCCAGGCTGATCCGCTGTCCTTTGCCGAGGTTGACCGTCATGCGTCCTGCTCTCCTGTAGGTGGCCGGCGGTTGCCTGCCTGCGACTGTGCCGCGGCCCCGCGCGCAGTCGGCGCGGGGCCCCGGGCCGGCCCGGCCACGAACCCCGGGGGGGGCAGCCGGTGTCCCCCGAGTCGGTGGGGGTTACCCCCCGACCCGAGGGGT